>DATEMX010000220.1:0-6771 GCA_035275365.1 Polyangiaceae bacterium
GCTCGTCGAACAAGACGTCGACGAGCTGAGCTTCTACTGCTGGGCGCTCGACATCGGGCCACGCTCGCTCAGCCGGCCCTCGGAAAACCATACGTGAGCCTCCAGGCGGCGCCAAAAGAAATACGAGAGACCCCAGAGTACGCTGGTGGCCGCCGCCCATCCCCATGCCTCTGGGCCATCGCCCACCGCGAGGTGGGCGATGACCGCAGAGCCGAGGTTGATGGCGAAGCCGGCATACGCCCACTCTTTGAGCCGCGAAGGCACCGGCGCCAGCAGCAACGCCACGCCGAGGAGCTTGGCCCACGAGAGCTCCAGCCGGAAGTAGGCGGGGAAGCCGAAGTGGGTGAACGCCTCCGCCACCTCCGGCAGGCGCAGTTGCGCGTAGGCGGTGAAGGTTATCTGCAAGCAGAAGAGCGCGGTGACGATCCAGAAGCTGATGACCATTCCCTTGGAGCGGATCATGTTCAGCCCTTCTCGCCTCCCCAACTGGGGGTCTCGACGCCAAACTGCTTTGCGTATTCGGCGTGCAATCGCTGCCAGCCGCCGAACTTCATGGCGTCGGCGCCGACGATGCGCCCGATGGGCCCGCCGGCGAGAAACCGCTCCAGCACGTCGAAGCAGACGTGCCACCCCGCAGCGCCCATCGCGATGAATCGACGGTCGATGTTGTGCCAAAGCGTGAGCCGAGTGCCGCCGGCCCCCAGGGGCTCCAGCTCCCAGCGGATGTCCTGTCCACCCCAGCTGAATTCGAGCACCTTGTGCGCGTCGGCCCGCTTCACCTGGGTCTCAGAGACGAGCGGCGTCGGCACCCCCACCGTCGTGAGGTGTACGGCGCCAACGTTACCGAGGTTCCGGTCAGCGTCGAACGGAGCCCATTCTCGGAGATGCTCGGGGTCGGTGAGCGCCGACCAAACCTTGGCAGGCGGGTGGGACAGATCGCGGACGAGAACGAGCGTCCACTTCTCTCCATCTTTTCGGACCTCGGCGCCGGAAGCGGCACCAGGAGCGTATGGTTCACGGCTGGTCATGTCTTTTTCTTTCCTTTCACAGATGGCACCTTCTCCATCTTTTTTTCGATCTTGTCTTCCATCTTGTCCAAGTGTTGCTCCAGCGCATCGAGGTGCTTTGACCAAAAGCGCCGGAAGGGAACGAGCCATGCGTCGAGTTCCATGAGTGGCTCCGGTCTCAATCGATAGAGGCGCCGTTGCGCTTCAATTCGCGATTCCACGAACCCGGCCTCTCGCAGCACACGCAGGTGCTTGGAGACGGACGGCTGCGCCAGCCGAAGCTCGCGCTCGATCTCGCCCACGGAGCGCTCAGCCGAGAGGAGCAGGCTCAAGATGGCCCGCCTGTTGGGCTCCGCGACGATGGCAAACGACGAGTCCACGATGTTCAGGGTTTCGCCTTCTTCGAAGAGGGTTTCGCCTTCTTCGAAGGTTTCGATTTGCCAAGGCTGTTGAAGGCGATCGCTTGCCGAACGAGCGCCTTGAAGGCCGACTCGTCGACTTCTGCTCCTTCGGGGATGTCGATCGCGCGGCGTACGTTTCCCTCGAGACTCGAGTTGAAGAGGCGGGCCGGGTCCTTCAGAAATGCCCCGTTGGCGAAGGTCAGCTTCACGACCGCTTTGTAGGATTCGCCGGTGCAGATGATGCCGTCGTGCGACCAAATCGGAGTGCCCATCCACTTCCACTCCTCGACGACGTCCGGGTCTGCCTCCTTGATGAGCTTGCGCATTCTGCCCAGGGTTTTCCCGCGCCAGCCCCCGAGTTCGGCGATTCTTTTGGAGATGAGCTCCGATGCCGGCGGGCCTTGGCTCGTGTCCGACTTTTTCATGCTCGCTCCGCGTTGGTGACCAACGATGATTCCATGGCACGTATATGCTCACGCATTCATATGCTCGTCAAGCCATATTCTAGCAGGCGCCCTCGACCGGGTCCGGCGGTACCACTTGTCTTCGACGGATGCGGACGAAGCCTCTGCACGAAGACGCCGCCACCGCTCCGGCTCCCGCGGGTGACGAGATCGGCTCGAAGTTGCTGCGGTTTGGTTGACGACCCGCGAGGAGGTTATCCTCGGCGAGGATCGAACCAAATGGGAAAGCGCAAATGGTACACGGACGAGTTCAAGCGAGAAGCCGTTCGGCGACGCCCTCGGTCGGCGCTCGCTTTCGGCGTCGCGACTTCGCTGATCGCCATCCCCGTTTGGGGGGCGCAACCAGCGGGGTGGGGAGATGACTCCAGCGGCAAAGCGGAAGAAACGAAAACAGAGTCGGCGCCGCTGGAGGGCGAAGAGCTCCGCAAGACGGTTCCCAATCTCCGGATGCATACCTCCCCGCCTCCCCTTTGGATCGCGGTTGGCTTTGGCAGCCGGTCGCCGTTTCAAGCCTTTGCGTTCGGTGTTGGACTCGACGTCTATGCAGCGCCATGGCTCCGCCTGAACGCGACCTATGCGGTGGGCATGACGGCGGTCGACGCAGGCCAGAATGTCGAGTGGGTACCCAGCCAGTACGCGGAGGGGTGCGCCGGGCTCGCCTTCGCGCGCTTTTCGGGTAGGACGACCGTGGAACTGCCGATGACCGATCCGCTCTCGGCCAAGCCCGGGGCGCTCAAGGCAATCGTGCCGTCGTATCGCGCCGTGTTTCTCGAAGGCGGAGCAATGACGGGACTCATCGGAACGAAGCGTTGCCTCTCGAACTGCAACGCCGTCGGGCTTGCCGAACCGACCTTCGCGGCCGAAACCAGGCAGATCGTGTCGCCTTTCGTCGGCCTGCGCTACGTTGCCTTCCACGGCGTCACCCTAGAGAGAGCCAATTTAGAGAGAGCCAATTTCAAAATCCAACGCATCTTTCAGCTCTATGCGCACCTCATCGTAAGGCCACTGAACGTTCGCGACCAGGATCTCGTCGGGCTCGTCACCCGAGCCGGTAGGCCCCTCGAAGCGAACGATTTCGGCGGCCGCTTCGGGTTCGAAACGACCTTCTGCAGGAACATCTGCTTTCAGCTGGGATTGACGATTGGCTACAGCCCCTTGCCGAAGTTTCCGATAGTCGAAATCCACATATCGAGCTGACAGCTTGGAAAGCAACGACCGCGTGGGACCTCCACTCCCTGCCCGAAGAGCCGTCGATGCCGCCCCGCTCGCTCGACGCTGCTTTGAAAGGGACGTCGCCCGACGGAAAATCGTGCTTCGCCGCCATCCGCTGTCGATTCGTCACACGCATCAATTGCATTTATTCTCCAAAAGAATATTATTGCCTTATTCGTCATGCAAATGGACCGCCGATCGCCACGCCAGACCGTCACCACGGCCGCTCAGGTCGGCGAGATTCTTCGCAGCCGGCGCAAGACAAGACGAAGCACTACCGCATCGAAGAAATCCGGCGGCGACACTTCGATGCGACGGCCCGCGCCTGCGGTGTGAGCCGCGACATGGAGCACGTCATCGACGAGGTGGTGGCGAAGACGGCCGCCGTGATCGACGCCGTCGCCGCAGGCCTACCGAGGAAATTCCCCGCCGAGCTATTCGAGCGCGTCACGTCGGGGCTGCAGAACGCGGCCTCGCAGATGGCCAAGATGCGCGCGACGGCGGCTATCGGCTCTCGACGTCGGTAGCGCCTCGCGAACGCGCGTGGGTCGCTCGAACGGTTTCGATCGTGTCGGCTTCGGCGGGGGTCTTGTCGTCGCGATAGCGGACGACTCGCGCGAAGCGGAGCGCCATCCCGCCGGGGTAGCGCGACGATACCTGCAGGCCGTCGAACGCGATCTCGACGACTTGCTCGGGCCGCACCTTCACGACGTAGCCTTCGGACGGGCCGTCTGCCAGTTCGAGGAAGCGCCGCGTCTGCCATTCGAGCATCGCATCGGTCATTCCCTTGAACGTCTTGCCGAGCATCACGAAGCCACCGCTCGCCGGATCGCGCGCCCCGAGGTGGATGTTGGATAACTTGCCCTTTCGCCTTCCCGAGCCCCACTCGACGGCGAGCACTACGAGATCGAGCGTGAGGACCGGCTTGATCTTGCGCCAGCTCGCGCCGCGGCGGCCGGCCTCGTAGGGTGCAGCGAGCGATTTCGCGACCACGCCCTCGTAGCCGAGTTGGATCATTCGCTCGAGAAACACCTGCGCCTCCCGCGCGTCCCCGGTCACGACGCGCTCGACGAGCCTGGCCGAGGCCCGAAGCTCCTCGAGCGCCGCACGACGCTCCGCGTTCGGGCGGTCGAGCAGATCGACGCCATTCAGGTGGAGCACATCGAAAAGGAAGATGGCTGGCCGCTCCGCCGACGGAGGCGGCGCGTCGCTTGCGCTCCGCGCGAAACGCGATGCGGTCTCCTGAAACAACAGCGGGCGCGCGTCTTCTTCTTCCCCGGTGAAGGCGAACCACAAGATCTCTCCGTCGGCAACCAGCGAAGAAACAGGCCAGCTCGCCACGTAGGCGGCGACGTGCGTGAGACGCGCGGTGACGTCGTCGAGCGACCGCGTGAAAAGTCGCACCTCGGGTCCGCGCTTGTGGATCTGGATGCGCGCACCGTCGAGCTTCGCCTCGAAGGCGGCCTGCGCGCCCAGATCCTCGAGCGCCTCCTCGACCGAGCGCGCCGTTTGCGCCAACATCGGCGCGAGCGCGCAGCCAACCTCGACGCGGAACGCGGCCAGCGCGGCCGAGCCTCCGCGCATGGCCGCTTCCGCGACCGCGGGCAGATCACCGCGGATCATCGTCGCGCGACGGACCTCGCTCGCCGCGACGCCCGCCGCCGTCGCGACCGCGTCGGACATCACGCCTGCGAGCGCTCCCTGGCGCAGGTTGCCCGCGAGTAAGCCCCGCAAGAAGACTTGTTCGACCTCGGTCGACCTCGTCATCACGTCCAGGAGCAGCGCCGAGCGCCGCGTCTGCGAGCCTGTGCCCGCAGCCTCGGCCATTTCAGCGAATGCGCGATTGACCGCTGCCACCGCGAGCGACGGCGCCGACGCCGCCGGCGGCAGGGTCGCGAGCGCGGCGAAGCCGACACCGATGCGGCGCTGCAGGAGCTCGCCCGACAGCCACGCCACGATGATAGGAACGTCTTCGGGATCCGCGGCGCGCAGAATCGCGGCGAGCTGCTTCGTCTTCGAGGACCGCGCGGCGGTAGCGGCGATCTGCCCGGACGCCTCTGCAACGTCCACCAAGCGGGTCATGGCTCGCCTCCCCTGACGTGCCGCCGCAAGCTTGGACGCGCGCGCGCCAGGACCACCTTCAAACTGCCGAGCACGTCGCCACCGGGAGCATGCATGTCGCTAACCCTTGAAGACCGGCCACCGCGTCCCTACTCGCGGTGGAGCGCTTGGATGGGATCGAGCCGTGCGGCGCGGCGCGCTGGAAAGAAGCCGAAAGCGATCCCGATACCGCTGCTCGTGAGCAGCGCAATGACGAGCGCGCGCGGCTCGAGCCGCATGGGCCACTCGAACCACCGCTCGATGACGGCGACGACGCCCCCGGCGACCGCTGCCCCGAGCGCCCCTCCGAACAGCGCGAGGAGCACCGACTCGACCAAGAACTCGAGCATGATGTTGTGCTCACGCGCCCCCACTGCCATGCGGATGCCAATCTCGCGCGTCCGCTCGACGACCGAAACGAGCATGATGTTCATGATGCCGATTCCACCGACCAAGAGCGACACGCACCCGACCACGAGGAGGAGCATGGAGAGCGTTCCGTAGATGGCGTCCTGCGAAGCGCGGAACTCTGCCTGCGTCCGGATGACGAAATCGTCGTCGCGCCCCGCGCCGATGCGGTGACGTTCGCGCAGGATGGCTTCGGCCTGCATTTTGGCATGATCGCTGGTCTCGGCGCTCGTAGCGGAGAGTAAGATCCCGTGCACGTTCTTGCGCGGCATCCACAAGACGTGGGAGCGAAAGGTGGAGACGGGCATGAGCACGGTGTCGTCTTGATCGGTGCCGAACGGCGATTGCCCTTTCGACTCGAGCACCCCCACCACACGAAAGGGGTAGCGCCCGATGCGCACCACGCGGCCGACGGGGTCGAAAGGACCGAATAGCGCCTCGGCCACCGTCGTTCCCAAAAGGCAGACCCGCTCGCCCGTCAGGTCCGACGCCTCTGTCCAGAGCTCGCCGGCCTTCGTCTGCCAGCCGCGCACGGGAAAATAGGCGCGTGTCGTTCCGAAGATCTGCGTGCTCGCGTTCTTGTCTTCGTAGACGAGCTGCGCCGAGGTCCTTACGAAGGGCGCCGCGCCGCCGATGCTCGTTCCGCCCCGGAGCAGCGCGCGGACGTCGTCTTCGGTGAGCCGCGCGGCTTGTGCCCCTTGCGCGCCTTTCGCGCCCGACGCTTGATTGGCCTGAGGAAAGACGAGCAGCGTATTGGACCCGAGCCGCTCGATCTGATCGCTGATGCGCGCCCTGGCGCCTGCTCCGAGCGCCGTAGTGACGACGACCGCAGCGACGCCGATGAGGATCCCGAGCATCGTGAGCGCTGTACGCAGCTTGCTGCGTACGATCGCCGAGAGCGCCAGCCGGAGCGCCGAGAAGAACGTCGCCACGCTACTCGTGCCTCAACGCTTCGATGGGATCGAGCCTCGCCGCGCTCCGCGCCGGCCAGTAGCCGAACGAGACACCGGTGGCGAAGCTGGTGCCGAGCGAAAGGGCCAGCGCCGCCGGCGGCAGCACCATCGACCAACCGAGGGCACGCGCCAACGCGACGATGACACCCACCCCGACCAGGGTACCCGCGACGCCGCCCAGCATGCACAGGGTCACGGCCTCCACCAGGAATTGAAACCGCACGTC
>DATEMX010000221.1:0-9772 GCA_035275365.1 Polyangiaceae bacterium
CCCGGCGCTTCGCGGTGAATCACGGGGCCCACGACGGTCGTGAGCGACTTGTCGTCGCGCACGTTCCAGAAGAAAGGAAACACGATGTCGGCGTCGTACTTCGTGCTGCGCCGGTTGTAGTAAACGAGGCCGAAGAGCGACGCGCGATCGTTCGGCATCTTGCGCTCGACCCACACGGGAAAGACGGTCTTGAAGCTATAAGTCCCCGACTTTTCCGAATAGTAGGGCGGGATGACGGTGCGGAACGTCTTGGGGCCGAGCCCCTGCTCGCGTTCGGGGTCGGCGTCGCTGCCGATCTGCTTCTTGATGGCGGGCGGGATCTCGAGCGGGTTGACCGGCAAGGTCGGCTCGCTGCCGCCGAGGCGCATCGCGTCGTCGCTCGCGCCCGACGCGGCGTGGGTAACGGGCGCGTTGGGGTCGACCTTCGGCTTCGACGGCTGTTGTGGTTGCGGGCCGCCCATGCCGCCGCCCATGCCGGGAAACCCTTGGGCGTAGAGGGGCCCGGCGGTCGCGGAGAGCGAGGCTACGGCGACGAAGGCTGCGAGCCACCGAGAGAAGTTGGTCATGCCTCCCCGACTGGGCGCTTCGAGCGGATGCGGTCGGCGAGAATGCGGGGGACGTCGGCGATGGCGAGATTCTCTTGGGTGCGGCCGGACAAGTCTTTCACCTGCAAGGTTCCCTGGGCGAGCTCCGTGTCGCCGATGATGACGCAGTAGGCCGCGCCGACGCCGTTGGCGCGGCGAAGCATGCTTTTCAGCGAGCCCTGACGACCGTCGACGTCGGCGGGGACGCCGAGAGCGCGCACGCGGCTCGCGAGGAGCAAGGCTTCGGCGGTGGCGGCTTCGCCCATCGGCGCAAAGAGCACGAGGGGCGACGGGGGCGCGGCCTCTTCGGGCATCGAGAGAAAGAGGCGCTCGAGCCCGACGGCAAAACCAATGGCGGGCACGTCGGCCCCCCCGAGGTCCTTGATCATGTTGTCGTAGCGCCCGCCGCCGCAGAGGGTGTTTTGTGAGCCGAGCTTGCCGCCGTCCTCGCGGAGCTCGAAGATCGTGCGCGTGTAGTAGTCGAGCCCGCGGACGAGCCTCGGGGCGACCACATAGGGCGTCCCCATGCGGTCGAGGTAGCGGCGAAACGCGTCGAAATGCGCGCGGTCTTCGTCGCTGAGCACGTCGAAGATCGAAGGAGCACCGGCCACGACCTCGACGTCGCGGGGGTCCTTCGAATCGAGGATTCGCATCGGATTCAGATCGAGGCGGCGCTGTGAGTCTTCGCCCAGCCTGCTTCGGTGGGGGGTGAGATAAGCCACGAGGGCCTCGCGATAGCGCGCCCGCGTTCCGGCCGCGCCGAGCGTGTTGACGTGGGCCGAGACCTCGTCGATCCCGAGCGTGCCCATCAACTTGACCAGCATGTCGACGATCTCCGCATCGATCGCCGGCCCCGGATCGCCGTACACCTCTACGCCTGCCTGATAGAATTGGCGGTAGCGGCCCTTCTGGGGGCGCTCCGAGCGGAACATCGGTCCGAGGTAGTACCAGCGGCTGACGGGTTCCTTGGCGCTGACGTTGTGCTCGATGTACGCGCGCGCGATGCCGGCGGTGCCCTCCGGGCGGAGGGTGACCGCGTCGCCGTGATGGGTGAACGAGAACATCTCCTTCTCGACGATGTCGGTCACCTCGCCGATCGAGCGCACGAAGAGCGAGGTCGACTCGAGCAACGGCGGCCGCACCTCTTGATAGCGGTAGAGCTCGACGAGCGTCCGAAACGCTTTTTCGAGGCGATGCCAACGCCCGATTTCCTCGGGGAGGATGTCGTTCATCCCCTTGACGGCGCGGAGGTTCATCCGATGGGCCACCGCTTATGGTCGGGTCAACCGTCCGGGTCAACTCGTTTCGAACGGTCAGCCTCTCCGTCCATCGGCTCGGGCGCCGTCGGGCGCTCCCTCGAGCGCTCCCCCTGAGCCCCGAGCAGGGGAGGGCCAGGGCGGCCTGTCGGTGTTCACCCCAGCCGTCGAGCGGCGTGTGGTAGGACACGGCCACGGATGCGCGTGGCTGCCGTAGACTTGGGCAAGGTGCGGGTAGGGTTGGCGGTCTCCGACGAGCTCGGGTTGATGGCGCATGCGCGGCCGCCCATGGACGGCCAAAACCGCAAGAAGCTGGTGGCCGACCTCGCCAAGTTGGCGCGTGAGGAGCAGATCGGCCGCTTTCTCGTGGGATGGCCCTTGGATCGCGCCGGCGGCGAGGGGGCGGCGGCGACGCGAGCAAGGAGCTTTGCCCATGCGCTGGCCAACGCGACAGGATGTGAGGTCGAGTTGGTCGACGAGCGCCGCTCGACGATCCTGGCGACCCAAAAGCTCCGGGCAGCCGGCATTTCGGCCCGCCGAGAGCGCGCGCTCATCGACGGCGTCGCCGCCTCGGTGCTCCTGCAAGCGTGGCTGGATCGCCGCCGGGAGCCCGCCGACTGATGCCGCCTACAGGTCGACCGCCGGGGGGGGCAAGCCGTCCGCCGGGAAGCCGTCCGCCGCCGGCAGGTCGCTCCACGCGTCCGACGGCGCGCCCCAGCCGGCCGTCGACGCGAGCGACCCGCCCGCCGTCGAACCCTTCATCGCGCCGCAAGAGCAAGGTGCCTTCGCGCCCGCCGGGCCGCTCGTCGGGCGTTGGCTGGGCTGCCCTGGTGTTCGCCCTGTGTCTCGTGGCATTGGGGGGGCTCTATTTGGCGTTCGTGGTCGGCTACGGGTCGTCCGGGGGGCCGGGACTCGGGCGCGAAGTGGATCTCGATTGGCCGCCCGATCTCGACGCCGCCTCGGCGGCCGATCGGCTCGAAGCAGCCGGGCTCGTCTCCGACGCCTCCACGTTTGCGCTTTACCTGCGGCTCACGGGCGGCCTCTCCAACCTCCGCGCTGGACGCCATCTGCTCACCGACGACCTGTCGCCTCGTGCCCTCGTACGGCGCATGCAGCGCACGCAAGTTCAGGAGCGCGCGAAGGTCGCCGTCCCCGAAGGGTTCACGCGCTTCGACATCGGTAAGCGCTTACAGAGCGCGCGCGTGTGCTCGGCACGCGCGTTCATCGAGGCGACGCACGACGACGCCCTCCTCTCGGCGATCCATATCCCGGCCGAGACCGCCGAGGGCTTTCTATTTCCAGCGACCTACGAGTTTTCGCTCGACTCGGAGCCCGCTCAGATCGTCACGCGGATGAAGGCCGAGTTCGACAAACGTTTCGATCGGCTACTCCACGACAACCCGCAAGGCACCGAAAACCTCCGCGCTCGGCTCGGGTGGGGGCCGCTCGAGATCGTCACCCTCGCCTCCATCGTCGAAAAAGAGGCGGGGGTCGACGACGAGCGCCCGGTCATCGCGAGCGTCTTCTTGAATCGCTTGCAAGATCCCGCGTTCGTGCCGAAGCGCCTGCAGTCCGACCCCACGAGTGTCTACGGTTGCCTCGCGATGCCCGAGCGCATCGGCTCGTGCCGCAATTTCACGGGGAAGCCGACGCCCGAGCTCAACGCCGACGACACCAACCCCTACACCACGTACCGCCACGAGGGGCTCCCGCCCGGGCCCATCGCGAGCCCCGGCGAAAAATCGCTCGCTGCCGTTCTCGCTCCCGCCGAGTCGCGCTACCTCTATTTCGTTGCGCGCGGCGAGGGCCGCCATGCCTTCAGCGAAACCTACGCGCAGCACAACGAGGCGATTCATCGCGCCAGGGCCGCTCAGCCGTGACCTGTGCTGTGAGGTAGGCTAGGCTCTCGGCCTTCATGCGGAACGGTCATTCAGTCGATATGGTGCTGGCGGGGGACATCGGGGGGACCAACGCGCGGCTCCGGCTCTATGATCGCAAAGGGGAGAGAGTGGCTCACGAGGCGATTCTGCCGAGTGCGGGCGCGCCTTCTTTGTCGGCCATCGTCAGCAAGTACCTCGGCAAACGAAAAACGAAGGTCGCCTCGGCGGTGCTAGGCATCGCCGGCCCTGTCGTCGATGGCGTGGCTCGGCCGACCAATCTCCCGTGGGTCATCGACCAACGCGAGCTCTCGGCGGAGCTCGGCATCCCCAAGGTGTCGCTGCTCAACGACCTGGCGGCCGTGGCCATCGGCTGCACGCGACTCGCGCGCGCGTCGCGCATCGTCATCGCCAAGGGCAAGGCGCCGAAGGGCGGTAACATCGCCGTCATCGCCGCCGGCACCGGCCTCGGCGAGGCGCTCCTTATTTGGGACGGCGATCACTACGTGCCCTGTGCCACCGAGGGCGGTCACACCGACTTCGCGCCGACGTCCGATCTCGAGGTCGACTTGCTCGCCTTCTTGCGCCGCCGGCTCAAGGCCGATCGCGTGAGCTACGAGCGCGTGCTCTCGGGTCCCGGTCTCGGCAACCTCTACGACTTCTTCGTCGAGCGTCACGGTGGCGAGCTCCCCGCCGTCGAGCGAAGGCTCGCCAAGGGTGATCGCAACGCCACCATCAGCGCGCTCGGTCTGGCCAAAAAGAGCCGCCCGGCCGCCGACGCCGTCGATCTGTTCGCCGGCGTCTACGGCGCGGAGGCAGGCAACCTGGCGCTGAAGGGCCTCTCCCTCGGCGGTGTGTTCCTCTCGGGGCGAATCGCTACGGACATCATCCCGCGCAAGAAGGCGCTCTTTCTGCAGAGTATGCGCGACAAGGGACGCATGGGGGAGTTGCTCGCTCGCGTGCCTGTCACCATTTCGAAAGACCGCCTCGTCGGGCTTACCGGTGCGGGCTATTTGGCGGCCCGTTTGGTCGCGGCTTGAGCACCGATCGCGTCAAGATCGAGGGTGGGTGGAGTGCCCCCGTTGGCGCGCCCGCCATGCCCGAAGCGGCCGACTCACCCACGAGTCGAGCGCGTTTGGAGCTCGGCCTGGGCGGCGCCAACCTGCGGACGTTCGAGGTGAAAGGGCCCCTCGCGCTCGTCTTCGGGCTCGCGATCTTGCTCGCGGTCGGCGCCTTCTTCGCGTTCGCCTTCACGGTGGCCGTCGGCATCGGCGCTGCGCTCGCGGCGGGAGGCGCCGCCCTCGGCGCCCTCGGCTTCGGCGCCGCGCGTGTCCGTCGAAGGTTCGGCCAAAGGGGGCCGCGCGAGCTCGACGAACCCTCCAAGAAGCCCTAAGAAATGGCAATGCTCAGCTTGCAAGATCGCTACGCGCCCGACAACGCGTGCTTCGGTTGCGGCGCCGCCAACCCCAAGGGCCTACGCATCAAAAGCTTCGTCCATGGCGACGAGTGCGTCGCCTCGTGGCAGCCTGAGCCGCACCACCAAGCGTTCGAGGGGGTGTTGAACGGCGGCATCATCGGCGCGCTGCTCGATTGTCACAGCAACTGGACCGCGTGCCACGCGCTCATGAAGGCCCACGATCTCGACAAGCCGCCGTGCACGGTGACCGCTGATTTCCACATCAAGCTCCAGCGCCCCACGCCGATGCATGGACCGGTCGAGTTGCGCGCCAAGGTGGCAGAGCTCGACGGCGATCGCGCCGTCATCGAGGCCACGCTCGAGGCAGGCGGCAAGGTGACCGCGACATGTCGCGGCACCTTCGTCGCCGTCAAAGAAGGTCATCCCGCGTTTCATCGCTGGTAGTCGTCCGGCGTGGTACGATGCGCGCGTGGAAGCCGTCATTCGCGTCGCGACCTACAGGCCTACTGGGATAAGTTCTTAGCGCGGGACCGCGCTGCAGACGACGACCGGATAAAACACGCTGGCGGGCGATCCGCGGAAGGTCAGCACGTCGGCGCGTTGTCCGGGTTCGAGCTGCACGTTTTGGCGCTCGGGGTTGACGTCGGTCCATGCGTCGCACGAGAGGTGCGTCGTGCACGCGTTGACGATCCTGATCCAGTGGTTGTAGCCGACGTCGTAGTGCGCCTCTGCCGACACCTCGGCGCACGCTTCGGTGGGTGGTGGCGCGTCGCCGCGACCGTCCGAGGCTACGCCGACGATTGTCGAGATCGACATTGCGGAAGCGAACCTCGCGATCATCTTCGTCATACGTTATTAGAGCTCGATCCGCGAGCCGAGCCCCTCGGCAAAGGGGCCCAGGTGGAGGCGCCATCGGCCGATTGCACGGCCTTCGATGGTGCACCGCCCGCGCCACCGTTGCCGGCAACGAAACATCACGTTGCTGAGCCGGGCATGGCGCGGGCGCCGGAGGCGCCGTACGTTGCTCGCTCGTCGGGTCGAAAAACGCGAACGGCGGAGCGGAGGATTCATGGACGTCGAAGAACCTCGAGCGGTCACGCGCATGCCGGTCGTCTTCGTTCCGCACGGAGGTGGCCCGTGGCCCTTCGTCGAGCTGGGGATCGGCTCGAAAGAAGAGCTCGACGCGCTCGCGCAATACTTGCGAGCGCTGCGCGCGCTTCCCCAAACCCCGCCCAGAGCTTTGCTCGTCGTCTCGGCACACTGGGAGGAGTCGGTGCCGACGGTGATGTCCGGCGATAGGCCGCCGATGCTCTACGACTACTACGGCTTCCCACCGGAGTCCTACGAGATTACCTGGCCCGCCCCGGGCGAACCGAAGCTGGCGGCGCGCGCCTCCGCGCTGCTTCGTGGCGCGGGGTTCCCAGCGGCGTCGAACGCCGAGCGAGGGTTCGATCACGGGACCTTCGTTCCGCTCAAGCTCACGTATCCCGATGCCGACGTGCCCGTCGTGCAACTATCATTGAAGCGCGGGCTCGATCCCAGAGAGCACCTGGCCATGGGGCGCGCCCTCGCGCCGCTCCGCGACGAAGGCGTATTTATCGTGGGGAGCGGGATGACTTACCACAACCTGCGCGCGTTCGGACCGGAGGGACGGCCCGCGTCGGAGGCGTTCGATGCGTGGCTTCGCGAGACGGCGACGCTCGCCGCCGACGAGCGCGATGCACGGCTCGCCCGCTGGTCGGACGCGCCGGCCGCGCGGCAAGCACACCCCCGCGAAGAGCACCTCTTGCCGCTCATGGTCGTAGCGGGTGCGGCGGGCCCCGATCGTGCCACGGTGCCCTATAACGGGACGATCCGCGGCCTTCGCATTTCTGCGTACCACTTCGGCTGAGCGCCTACCTGGCGGGAACTAGCCCGTCTGCGTAGCTGACGACGCACGCGACGGCCTACCGCGTTTCACCCGGCGCGGGTGGATCATCCGCCCGTGGGGAACTAGGAGGGTCCGCGCGATCGTTCCAAATTTGGCATGCCAAATTGAGAAGTGAAGCAGGAAAGGGTCCCCCGGTCGTTCGGGACTTGGCATCAGGCATGCCGGCATGGCAAGTATCCACGCTCTCGAATCTGGGGGCCGGATTTTCGCCGCGCGGCACTAGACTAGACTAACGACCCGCGACACCCAACCACCCTCGCGTCGCGTAGTCGACGAGCGTCAAGCCGACCATGACGGCAAGGGTGAAGAAGCCCGACGCGATGACGAGCGCGGTGAGTCGCGTTTGGTAGCGCACGTGCATGAAGTAGAGGATGACGAGCGAAGCCTTGAGGCCCGCGATGCCCATCGCCACCAGGTTGTTGAGCGGCCCCATGTCGATGAACGCGACCGCCACGGTCGTCGCCGTGAGCACGAGGAGCGCCGAGAAGACCGACAGGTAGATGCGGAGCGGCAGAACGTGGGTCGAGCTGTTCGAGGACATGTCAGCCGTGCCTTCCCACGAGGTAGAGCAGAGGAAAGAGGAAGATCCAAACGATGTCGACGAAGTGCCAATAGAGGCCGATCCCTTCGACGTAGTTGTGGTTGTTGCCGTCGAATTTGCCGCGCCAGCTCGGGAACATCAGCCACACGAGGAGGCCAATGCCGATGATCATGTGAAACGCGTGGAGCCCCGTCATCCCGAAATACAGAAAGAAGAAGAGCTGCGCGTGAGCTTGGAGGTCGCTCGGGCCGGGCGACAAGAGGAGGAAGTCGGCGGGGCTCTCGCCGACGATACCGCTCGGCATCGTCGACGTGATGGGCTCGCCGTGGTGCGTCGGGACGTGCGCCTCTTCGAGGTGGAACGTGTCGCCGGGGATCAAGTGCTCGACCCACTTGTGGTGGTATTCGTTGGCCTTGATGCCGAGGAAGATGGATCCGAAGACGATGGTGGCCGCCAAAAAGCCCACGATGGCCTTGCTCTTGCCGAGCTGAGCGCTCCTCACGGCCATCGCCATCGTCAAGCTCGAGAGGATGAGCACGGCGGTGTTGATGGTGCCGAGGGTGACGTCGAGCTGATGACTGCCGGCGATGAACGCCTCGGGGTAGCGCGATCGATAGAGAATGTAGGCCGTGAAGAGGCCGCCGAAGAACATGATCTCGGTGACCAGGAAGAGCCAGGTACCGAGCGAAGCCGAGCTCTGCTGCTGCTCGTAGCTGTCGAAGTGGTGAGCCAGGTTGGAGGGATGTCCTTCAGCCGACACGGGGGGCCTCCTTGCGAAGCGGAGCGAGCGACGGGGCGTTCTTGAGCTTCGTGTATTCGTACGCCTCGTGCGTTACGACGGGCGTCGTCTCGAAGTTCTCGACGGGCGGGGGCGAGCTGGTCTCCCACTCGAGGCCCACCGCGCCCCAGGGGTTGGCGCTGGCGTCTTTGCCATAGCGCATCGACCAGATGAGGTACACCGCGGGGATGAGGTAGCCGAGCCCGAGCACGGTGGCGCCCGCCGACGACATCACGTTGAGCACCTGAAACTCGTCGGGGTAGGTGTGGTACCGGCGCGGCATGCCCAGGTAGCCCACGATGAACTGGGGGAAGAAGGTGACGTTGAACCCGACGAAGATGGTGAGCGCCGAAACCATCGACCAGAACTTCGGGTAGAGCTTGCCCGTGATCTTGGGCCACCAGAAATGAAGGCCGCCCATGTACCCCATGATGGCGCCCCCCACCATGATGTAGTGGAAGTGCGCGACGATGAAGTAGGTGTCGTGGACGTGCAGGTCGATGCCGAGCGTGGCCAGCATGACGCCGGTGAGGCCGCCGATGGTAAAGAGGCCGATGAAGCCGAGCGCGTAGAGCATCGGCGTTTCCCAGGAGATCGAACCTTTGTAGAGGGTGGTCGTCCAGTTGAAGACTTTGATGGCCGAAGGGATGGCCACCAGCATCGACAAGACCGAGAACACCGCGGCGGCGTAGACCGAGATGCCGGCGACGAACATGTGGTGCGCCCAAACCAAAAAGCCGAGGACGGCGATGGCGATGCTCGAAAACGCGACGAAGGTGTAACCGAAGACCTTCTTGCGCGAGAACGCCGCGATGAGCTCGCTGATCACGCCCATCGAAGGCAGGATCATGATGTAGACGGCCGGATGCGAGTAGAACCAGAAAAAGTGCTGGAAGAGGACGGGATCGCCGCCGAGCTTGGGATCGAAGATGCCGACGTGAAACAGCCGCTCGGCCCCGAGGAGCAGGATAGTGATGGCGATGACGGGCGTGCCCAGAATCTGGATGAGGCTCGTCGCGTAGTGCGCCCACACGAAGAGCGGGAGGCGGAACCAGGTCATCCCCGGGGCGCGCATCCTGTGGATGGTGACGATGAAATTGAGCCCCGTGAGAATCGACGAAAACCCGGTGATGAAGACGCCGAGCGCCACCGCGATGACGGGCGTATTGGTGTACGTCGTCGAGAGGGGTGCATAGAAGGTCCAGCCCGTGTCGACGCCGCCGCTGATCATCGCGTAGAACGTGAAGAGCCCGCCGACGACGTAGATGTACCAAGAGAGGAGGTTGATCTTGGGGAAGGCGAGATCTTTGGCCCCGATCATGAGCGGGATGAGGAAGTTGCCGAGCACGCCGGGGATGGCGGGGATGAGAAAGAAGAAGATCATCAACA
>DATEMX010000222.1:0-3194 GCA_035275365.1 Polyangiaceae bacterium
GTCGAGCAGGCCGTTGCGCTCGCGGGCGGCGGGCTCATCGAGCTCGATGACATCGTCCCTGGCAAGCGCAAAAAAGACGGCGGCATGACCGGCCGAGCGCTCGCCGAGGTGGTCGACGGAGCCGAGCGGCAGGCCATCGAAGCCGCCCTCCGCGATTGCGACGGCAGCCGCGAGCGTGCCGCCGACCTGCTGGGGATTTCGGCCACGACGCTGTGGCGGAAGATGACCCGCCTCGGCATTTCCTTCGACGCTCGATAGGACGCCGCGCGGGTTTTGGTGGTAACCCAAGGCGCGTGAAACTCGAGCACTTGGATTTCGATCTGCCCGACCGCGCAGTGGCGCAGCGGCCGGCCGAACGGCGTGAAGACGCGCGGCTCTTGGTCGTCGATCCCGAGTCCCCTGTTTTCGAGCATCGCCGCATGTTCGAGTGGCCCGCGCTCGTGCCCGAAGGCGCGCTCGTTGTGCTCAACGACACGAGCGTCGTGCGGGCTCGCCTTTTGGGAACGAAAGAACGATCGGGAGGCAAAGCCGAGCTCTTGCTGGTCGATCGGCGCGAGCCCACCGAAGGGCCCGTGGAGGCGTGGCGCGCCATCGGCAAGGGACTACGCAACCTGTCCGGCGAGACGCTGGCGTTTGGCGAAGGCAAGCTCACGGCGACCGTCGAGAAAGCAAGCGACGTTGTCGGTCTCTTCGACGTCGTGCTTCGTGCGCGAGAGGGCACGGTGGGGGAGGCGATCGCCGCGCACGGGCACGTGCCGATCCCGCCGTACATCCGGCGCGCGGCCGATCGAGGCGATGAGAGCCGCTACCAAACCGTCTACGCCCGCGCGCCCGGCGCCATCGCCGCGCCGACCGCGGGGCTGCACCTTACCCGCGCCTTGCTCGACGAGATCGAACGCCGCGGCGCTCGGGTCGCGTTCCTCACGCTCCACGTCGGGCTCGGAACGTTTCAACCGGTCGCCGTCGACGATCTCGACCAGCACCCGATGCACGCCGAATGGATGGATGTCACGCCGTCGCTCGCTGCCGAGATTGCGGCGGCTCGTGCGCGGAGCGCGCCCGTCGTGGCCGTGGGCACCACGGTCGTGAGGGCGCTCGAGTCGGCGGCCGATCCCGCGCACCACGGGCTCGTGGTCGCGCAGAGAGGCGAGACACGGATCCTCATTCAGCCCGGATACGCATTTCGCGTCGTCGACGCCTTGCTCACCAATTTTCACTTGCCGAGGTCGACGCTCCTCGCGCTCGTCGCCGCGTTCGCCGGGCGCGAGCGAGTGCTCGCGGCCTACGGTGAAGCGCTCACCAACGGCTATCGCTTTTACTCGTACGGTGATGCGATGTGGATCCGGAGCCGGGCCTCGTGAGCGCCGGCCTCACGTTTCGTCAGGTGGCGGCGGACGGTGCGGCGCGCGCGGGCGTCCTCGTCACGCGCCGTGGCGAAGTCCCCACTCCGACCTTCATGCCGGTGGGTACCCAAGGGAGCGTGAAGACGCTCACACCCGGCGAGGTCGCCGAGACGGGCGCGCGCATCGTGCTCGCCAACACCTACCACCTGTGGCTTCGCCCGGGGCCCGAGGTCGTGGCGGGGCAGGGCGGCCTGCACGCATTTTCGCGTTGGGCCCACGCCATGCTCACCGATTCAGGGGGCTATCAAGCGTTCTCGCTCGCCGAGCGGCGCACGCTCTCCGACGACGGATTCGTGTTTCGATCGCATCTCGACGGCTCCAAGCACTTGCTCACGCCCGAAGAGGCGATGCGCGTCCAGGGGCTCCTCGGTTCGGACATCGCGATGCAGCTCGACGTCTGTCCGCCGGGCGGCGCCGAACGCGCCGAGATCATCGCCGCCGTCGAGCAAACGACGCGTTGGGCCCATCGCTCGCTCGCTTCGAGAAAGCGGGAGCAGGCCCTCTTCGGCATCGTGCAGGGAGGCCTCCACCGCGATCTTCGCCTTCGCCACGCCGAAGAGCTCGCGGCGTTGCCCTTCGACGGTCTCGCGCTCGGGGGCTTCTCGGTGGGTGAGCCCATCGAGCTCATGCACGAAGTGCTCGCCGCCGTCGGCCCCAAGCTCGATCCTGCGAGGCCGCGCTATTTGATGGGCGTCGGCACGCCGAAAGATCTCGTGCGCGCCATCGGCGCCGGGATCGACATGTTCGACTGCGTATTGCCCACGCGCAACGCGCGCAACGGTCAAGCGCTGACCCGAACCGGTCACATTTCCATCAAGCAGGCGAGGTACCGAGACGACCCTGCGCCCCTCGACGAAGAGTGCGGCTGCCCCTGTTGCCGAGGTGGGTATTCTCGTGCCTATCTCAGACATCTGTTCATGGCCGGCGAGATCCTCGTGCTCCGTCTCCTCAGCCACCACAACCTTTGGCTCTATGGCGACCTCGTTCGCGAAGCGCGACGAGCCGTCATCGCCGGCGAGTTCGCAAGATTTGCGCGCGCGTGGCTCGAACCCGGTTGAACGGCGGAACATGGTCGGCTACGATTCTGAGCTGCCATCGATCTGGGTCGCTCCGAACCCTGTGACAACGGAGCCGTTGCTCGGGCTCGGATTAAGCGGATGAAATTTCTCTGCGAGAATTGCAAGGCCAAGTACCAGATCGCGGACGAAAAGGTCGCGGGCCGCACTGTCCGAATGAAGTGCCGCAAATGCGGCAACATGATCGTCGTCGAGGCTTCGGTGACCGAAACGTCGGTCGCGGCGAAAATGCCCACTGAGGAAGGCGGCGCCAAGGTCGCCGCGTCGAGCGGCGTGTCTGCGGCCAAGGGCGCGGTGCAAGCGGCTGCTGCGGGTCTGCCTCCGCCGCCACGTCCTGCCGCGCCACCGCCTCGCCCGAGCGCCTTGGCGAACCCCAAGCCGGGCGCGCCTCCTGCGCCCGCGCGACCACCGTCGGCCGAGGCCGCCAAGCCTGCCGCTGGTGCGGGGCTGGCAGGTGCTTTCTCCAAGGCCGTCGCCGCTCCGCACGAGGATCCGTCGTCCGTCTCCGCGGCGATGGCGGTCTTATCGTCGAGCTCGAGCACCGAAGAGTGGTACGTGGGCATCAACGGCGTCCCGGTCGGCCCGGTGCGCCTGAGCGAGCTGCGTCGCAAGGCCGCTTCGGGCCTCATCACCGAAGAGTCGCTCGTTTGGCGCGAGGGCTTCGAGGAATGGGTTCCCCTCCGAACGTTCCCCGAGCTCTGCGCCATGCTCAAGG
>DATEMX010000223.1:0-4251 GCA_035275365.1 Polyangiaceae bacterium
CGAAGCGGCGGAACACCCGCCGCCAGAAAGTAGACAAAAATACCGGTGAGCCCCAAGACGCCGGCGATGCGCGCGAGATACGCCAGCCGCGCGGGGGAAATCGGAGGGTCTTTTTGCTCGGTCATCGCCGTGTAAAGAACACTGCACGCCATTCCCACGCTGAAGGCGCTGAGGTGTTGGAAGACCTCCACGATGGTACGGTGATCGCGCAGCGCGCCGCTTCTCTCGAAGACGAACATCAACAGAGGATGACCTGCCAAGAGAAAGCACCCCAAGGCCAAGAAGGCAGGGGTGCGAACGCGAGGCGAGCGCGTGATGGAAATGAGAAGGTGGGCGAGCCATGGCAGCAGCAAATAGAAGTGCGCCTCGACGGCCATGGTCCAATAGGGCGAATTGATGCTGAAGAACGTGGTCGTCGACCAGCCGTGCAGCATGAGCGCGTGCAAGCCGAAATCGACCGCCGGGTCGGCGCCGAAGTGATAGGGCGCGAAGAAGAGGCCGATTGCGACTAACGAAATCCAGTAAGCCGGCATAATTCGCAGCGCGCGACGTGCGTAGTATTTTCGCGTGCTTGGAAATGGCTTGAGGCCGAGGAGCGTGCGGGCATAGGGGATGAAGAGCAAAAAGCCGCTCAAGACGAAGAACAGCTGCACGCCGCTCCGGGCGTTTTCCCACCACGGCTTGGTTTGTCGCAAGAACCCGAGATCGGCCTGATCGACGTGTGGAGTGAAGAACGACGAGAGCAGCAAATGATCGAATACGGTGAGCAAGAGCGCGATCGCCCGAATGCCGTCGAGCGAGGCGATGTCTTGCGCGGCGCCGCTCACGGGCCAGAGCCGCGACAAGAACGACGCGGGAGCGGGCGAGAGCTCTGCCAATGCGGAGGGCGCGATCGCTCCCGGGGGCGAAACGACCCTTTCGGTGGCCTCTTTCATGAGGGTATCACCTTACACCCGGCGAGGGGGCCCGCCCAGTGCTTCGAGTCCGTTCTCGGCGCAGCGATCAAACGGTTTTTCGCGAGAATTTCCGCGCCATGAGCGTGCGGACGGCTTCGACCTGGTCCGCGGTGAGCCCACCCGTGATCCACAAGCATGCGACGTAGGCGACGACCGCGATCGGAGCTGCCGCGAGCGCGGGAAGGCCCGACAGAAGAATGGCCACGCCTGCCATGACCCCTCCCGCGAAGAGCGCCGACGACAGGCCCCGCACGAGCGATCGGTCGAACACGCCGCGAGGCACTAGCCAAATGCCGCCGACGACCATGAGGACTTCGCTCCCCACGTTGGCGACGCACACGCCGAGGCCTCCGTTTCCCATGCGCTCTTGAAACCACGGCACCAAGAGCGGATCGGCGATCAAGCTCACGGCAACGCAGAGAAATTGGACGAAGGCCCACGCGCGAGCCTTTCCTGCGGCGAGCAAGGCGACGCCGAGCACCATGCTGAAGTAGACGAGAAAAACGAACAGCGCGAGGGCGCGGAGGTCGGCTTCCGCCTGTTGGAATCCGCTTCGCCCGTAGATTCGAATGCCGATGTCGGGGTAGAGCGCGCAACCGGCGGCGGCGGGGACGACGAGCATCGTGGCGGAGCTCAGCCCGCTTCGCACGGTGCGGCGGTAGCCCTCTTCGTCGTGCGCGTGCAACCGGCAAAGCGTCGGGTAGAGCGCGCCGATGAGCGCTCCCGCGGGAAACACGAGCACGCCGACCAACCTCTTGGCCGCCGCAAACCACCCGAGGGCCTCTCCGGGCGCGAGCGCCGAAAGGAACGCGGCGTCGACATAGGGTTGCACGACCATGGCGACGCCGAAGAATAGGAACGGCGCTCCCTCGCGCAGAAGCGCTTTCAGCGTCGGCGCGTGAAAAGACAGAGGCCCCACCGACGAACGCCTCACGGTTCGCCAGAGCAGGCTCAAGACGATCGCCGAAGCAAGGAGCTGCGCGGCCAACGCAGAGCGCAGCTTTCCGCCTAGAAAGAGGGTGGGAACGACGAACGCCGCCGTGAGTAGTTGTCCGCCCACCGAGGCGTAGGCCGTCACGTCGGTCCGTTCGTATCCCCGGGCGAGGTCTTGGCACACCCCGCTGAGCGACGTGACGGCAGACGTCACGACGACGAGGGCCAACGCGAAGCGCATGTTGACCGGCGAACCTAGGACGAAACTCCCCGCGACGACGAGGCTCCCCATCAAGATCGCGGACACGACCCGCCACGCGGTGGCTGTCCCGAACAATTCTCCGGCGCGCGATGGTTCGCGGGCGATGCGCGCTGGCAGGGTGCTCGAGGTTCCCCAGTCGACGAAGAGAAAGGTGCACGACGCCGTCGTCGTCGCCAAATAGAGGTGCCCGAAGTCTTCGGGGCCCATGAACCGGCCCATCATGGCGTTGGTCGCCATCGAGAGCGGAATGGTCAGCGCCTGGGCGATGACGAGCGTCAGAGCGTTGCGTAAGACGATCTGCTGCGAGCTAGCTGTCGTGGTAGCCATGATCCCCTAAGGCTCGCATACTAGCAGCATCTTGTTTCGTCCCTGCGCGAGCGTGCGGCGCCGACAAAAATGTCCGCCGAGCTTGCGCGTTTCGCCGTTCGACCTTCGTTGACTCGACCGACGAGCGGTGCTTTGCTGCCCGCGGGCGGTGTTTCTGCAGTTGCAGCGTCTGCCGAAAGCCTGATGCGTAGCGTGACGATGTGATGGAAAAGTCGCGGAGCGCTATGTTATCGTCACGTGCCCTGGCGGCTCAGGCCGAACGATGACGACGCCCCTTTTGTCGGTAACGATCACGAACTACAACTATGTCGATTTCGTGGGCCGAGCGATTGAGTCGGTGCTCGCGCAGTCGTTCGGCGACTTCGAGCTCTTGATCGGCGACAACGCTTCGACGGACGGTTCGGTCGACGTCATTCGCAACTACGCGTTGCAGGATTCGCGTATTCGCTTCGTGGCCCGGCCGAAGAACCTGGGGATGGCGAAGAACCTCTCGCTCACGACGGCCGACGCGCGGGGCAAGTTTTGCGTGCACCTCGACGCCGACGATTGGGTGATCGATCCCGATGCCTTCAAACTGCAGATCGACGTGTTGCAACAGCACGCGCGCGCCTCCGCCGTGTATTCGCCGATCGTGCTATGCGATGAACGCGACACGCGTGTGATCATCGGGCCGCACGACGAAGATCGCGTCGACCCCGGCGAGATCGCCGTGCGCGAGGCGATGAAGGTCTACATCGTGAACAGCGGGCCGATGTTCCGGATGTCGGCGTATCGCAACTTCGGGGGCTACAACCAGGACTATTATCACGCTCTCGACGTGAAGCTCGCCATCGACCTCTGTGGACAAGGCGACATCGCTTATATCAATCGTCCGCTTTATGGTTTTTTCCAGCACGAGTCGAGTGTGAGCCACGGATCGCACTTCGAGCCTAAGCAGCGCGATCTCGTGCGAGCCGTGGAGAGCGTCTTTACCGGTCCGCTCGCCCCGCGGCTCGCGAACCCCTCGGCGATGCGGCGCGAAGCGCTTGCCACCGTGCTCACCATGCACGCGACGCTCTGTGTCTTCAACGACTCGTACCGCGCCGGGTGGCGCGCGCTCTACAGCGGCCTTCGCATCATGCCGCTCATCGTGCTGCGCAACAAGCGCATCGTCGCGCTCATGGCGCGGACCGCGCTCGGCGCCGAGCGGTACGCGATGATCCAGCAGCTTGCGTCGCCCTTTCGTCGCAAAGTTCATCCCTACGTGCGCGTCGTCCCGCGCGGAGAGAGCGAGACTCCGCCGGCGTCGCGGCGGTCGTCGCTGCGGCCTCCGGCCTAGTTGGCGATGGAACCAACGAGAAGGGTTCT
Organism: Polyangiaceae bacterium; assembly: GCA_035275365.1. Lineage (GTDB taxonomy): Bacteria > Myxococcota_A > Polyangia > Polyangiales > Polyangiaceae > DASWDH01. The sequence goes on from DATEMX010000223.1 coordinate 3,826, forward strand.
AGCGATCCACTTCACCAAGCCTTCGAACTCCGAGGCGAACGTGGTGTCGAACCTGCTCTGGCATCTCGACGCCGGCATCGGCGTGAAGCTGCTCGTCAATCGAGCCGGCAACGACGATCGAGCGTCTCACCTCGCGCGGTTGCCAGTGGCCAATTCCATTTCGCTGCAAGGCTTGGACGTGGGTCTGCCCATCGATCCGCAAAAACCGCGCTCGTTCGCCGCCCGCGTGTGGTCGCGCCTCGAACACGTGGCGCGGCGCGGCGCGGCGGTTCGAGCCGCCGAAGCGTATCGGCCCGACGTCGTTTATACGAGCCAACAGCGCTACGATTGCCGCGTCGGCGAGCTCATCTCGCGACGCCTCGGCGTCCCCCATATCGTGCATCTTCATTACACTCCCGGACCGTGGCTCGGCGAGCGCGCCCTCGC
>DATEMX010000224.1:0-8468 GCA_035275365.1 Polyangiaceae bacterium
GCTGCTTCGGGCGCAGGAGATCGCGCTGCTGGTAGACGTGCGCTCGCATCCTTCGTCGAAGTGGGCACCGCAGTTCGGGAAGGCCGCGCTCGCGCAGGCTCTCGCGGACCACGCGATCGAGTATGTCTTCCTCGGACGCGAGCTCGGCGGGCGCCCGGATGGCGCCGAGTTCTACCGCCCCGACGGCGCCGTCGACTATGATCGCCGTGCGCAGGCGTCCGACTTCAAAGCCGGCGTCGAGCAGCTCGTGGCGCTCGCGCCCGAACGCAGGACGGCGATCATGTGCGCCGAAGAGGATCCGTCCCGTTGTCATCGACGGCGGCTTGTGACGCCCGCGCTCCAGCGCGCCGGCGTTGCCGTGGTCCACGTGCGCGGCGATGGTCGTCTGGAGCCCGAGGACGCGGCGCCCCCTCCATCGCCGCAGCTCGGGCTCTTCGGATGAGACGTTACTCGTTCGCGGCGTGATCTGCGCACTTTGGGGGGCGGCGCCCGCGAAGCGAGTCTCTCAGGGCGTCCGCTCGAGGAACACGCCGTAGTTGTCCATGCTTCCCCTGGCCGTGTTTCCTTCGAATCGCATGTCGAAGGACGGCCCCCGCGTCGGTGAGGCCGAGCACCCCGTCGCGACGCACGCGCAGACTGAGGAACACAGTCTGGCCTTATCACAATCGACTGACGTGTGGTTCTCATCATTGAGCGAACAACGGTTGTTCGACGAACCCCAGCCATTGCCGGGGATGCAGCGATAGGAATCTCCGACTTTATATGGCATCTGCAGTTCGCACCACGTTTTGTACGGATCGTTCGCTGCGGCTAGAAATCGCACGCGAGCGCCGATCGTTTCTGTACGAACGAGGGCCATCGCAACGCCGGGGAGATACCCGTACGGCAAAGGCTCTCCACCATCGAGACCACCGACCTCCGGATCGAGCGAAATCGGGGGGGCGCTCCCTTCGCCGATGGCGACCGATCCACAGACGGCTTGCCCACCGGCATGCGTGATGTCCAGCCGAACCTTGTCGCCACCAAATCGGTCGTAGTTTTCGATGTAGCCGGTCCAGTGACCCACGATCGGGAGCTGTGGACTCGCCGCACACTCGTTGCCGGGCCAACCGAGGGCGATGCGCGTGGCAATCACGTCGGGCGATCCGGCGTCGACAGGCACGGGGGGCGTACTCGTCGCGCCGCCGCCGGCAGCCGTGCCGCCGCCGGCAGCCGTGCTGCCTGCGTCGATGGTGCGACCCGAACAACCCGCGGCGAGCCACATTGAACCGAGCACCACCCATCTCTTTTGCATCTCGCGATCTCCCATCTTGATGATGGTTTGGGGCGAGCGTCAGGTTCCGTCATCGAATCGACTTCATCGCCTCATCGACGGCGGGCCCGAACAGGCTCTGGGGGAACCGCTCACGGAATTGCGCCGCGCGCCGCCGGCCCTCGTCGCTCCTGCCTTGGGCCAAAAGCGCCTTAATGGCGAGAGCTTCGCGCTCCTCGCGGAGCACACCTACCGGGAATTGGCGCGCGTGGGCGTCGAGTGCGCGCTCGGCCGATGCGTATTCTCCCGCGCCGAACGCCCGGCGCGCTCGATCGATGATCGCCCGTTCGCCGCCTAGGTTGGAGTCGCCCGAGCTACTCCCGGTGCTCGACGGCGTCGGTGCAAGATCCTTGGAGGTGGCCGCGCTCGCATCGGGCGTGACCGCGGCGAGCACCGCCGGCTCGGGGATCGGTGTCACGACGCGGTCGACGTACACGATCCGAACGGAGGGGACGGTAAGTTGCGCGTGGACAGCCGCTCCCCCGGCGCCACCGAGCGCAAACGCGGAGGCAGCGATCCACCACGGGCGAGCCCAGGACGCGCCGCTCGTGGGTTCGCCTGACGTCACAGCGGGCGTCGTCGGCAAAGCGCTGCTCGCGGCACCTGCCGTCGCGAGCGTTCGAAGAATCCGCGCCTCGACGCGTCGTTTCGCCTCGATGGGAGCCCCTTTGGCTGTCTCCCGATCCAGGAGAGCGAGCAGCTCGGCGTCGGGCTCGGGCGATCGCCGAAGGTTCATCGATCACCTCGGCGCGAGCGGAGTCGAACCAGCGCTCGGGCAAGCTGCTCGCGGGCCAACCGGAGGCGCGAGTAGGCGGTGTTCAAAGGTATCTGCAGCGCATCGGCGATCTCCGGCATGGTGCACCCATCGACCTCGTGGAGTAAAAAAATAGCCCGTCGTTCGACGTCGAGCTCACCCAGCGCAGCTTGGGCCAAGTTGGAAGCTTCGCGCGTCGCCAGCACGTCGAACGCCGAGACCGAGGCGTCGGTCGCCTCGGGGCTCGCTTCGAGCGATTCGAGGCGGTGCCTGGCGAGCTTCCGATAGTCGGACGCGACGCGATAGGCGAAGGCGAAGAGCCAGGGACGAAGGGGCCGCTCGGGATCGTACCGATCGAGCTGACCGTGAATGCGAAGGAATACCTCGTGCGTCAGGTCCTCGACATCGCGCTCTCTCACGCCGAGCCGTCGCAGGGAGAACCACACGTAGTCGAACGATTCCGAGAAAATCTGGGCAAACGCGGGGCGGGCAGCCTTGCCGGAGCGGGCCGCGTTTTCTCGGACCATCGGATCGAGCTTGGGTCGGAGGCGCTGATCCGTCACGGAAAATGTCCAACGACCCCGATCGCGAGCGAAGCTGTGAGCGGCGGCGCGGTCCAGGCCGCTTGCTCGTCGACGAGAAGCGAGACCGGCGTGAGGTTGCGTAAAAGATCGAGCTGCGCGCGGAGGGCAAACGGACCGCTCAGCGGAAGGTCGCCACCGAGGCGTCCCCCGGCGATCGCGAATGGCACGGTGCTGGCCTTCGGGTACGCGATGCCGGCCCCACCGCCATGAAACCCTCCGAGTGAGGCCGTGACGCAACCGAAGCCGGGTCCGACGTGCAGACACGGCGTCATCCCCGCGGTCCAGAGCGACACCTCGATCGATCCCGCGGGCAGGTCGCTCGAGGCCGACCACTGGTTGCGCCCCTCCGCGGCGACCGAGATCGCGCCGCGCCTGACGCCGAGCGTGGCGCCCACGCTGAAAGCGGGGACAGGCGCCGTACCGACTGAACCACCGAACAATAGGCCGGGGACCACCGTCCACTCCGCGCTCTTCTTGAGGTTCGCCTCGACTGGCCTGATCGCCGGTGCAGAGCTTGCCGTGGAGGGCGCAGCGTTTTTCGGAAGGGTAGGCGCAACGGGAGAGGGGACGGGGGGGGCGGCCGGCGCCTCTTCGGCGCGAGCTTCGTCTTCGGCGCGAGCTTCGACAGAGGGATCGATCGCGATGCTGACGGCGAGGGCCATCGTGGTGGCAAGCTCGCCGCATTGGGCCGCGCGCGTCTTGAACTCACGCGCTCCGAGTTGGAGACCGTGATCGTCGATGAGCTGAACCGAACCACGAAGGTTGCCGCCTTCCCGTTTGATCTGAGCAATGATCGTCTTGTCGGCAGAAGGAAAGAAGGGGTCATAGCCGAGCCGCGCAACGACGGCGCGGCGCAGCGCCGCCTCGTCCGGACAAGCCTCGGCTCCCGAGGCCCGGACGTAGACGAGTCGGCTCGACGGAAACGCGGAGCTCTCGCGTTCGAACGCGACGGCACTTACTCCCAAGAGCACCCACAACAGGCCTCCGAAGACCATCGGTCGGCGCGACCCAGCTCGGCGTCCAGGCATCCCGCACACCGTAGCCTAGAACACCCAACGGTTTCAGCATCGCCGCGCCTCCCACGCTTTTCGGTTCCCGTGGTAGTCTGCGTGGAACGCGTCGCGCAACCGCCGGGTCCAATCCATGTTTCTAGGAAACAACGTCTTCGCGACTGGCTCGACGGTTGGAGGCCGATACCGTGTCGAGCGTGTGATCGGTGAAGGGGGCATGGGGGTCGTTCACGAGGTCACAGACCTGAAGCTCGAGCGCCGCATGGCGCTGAAAGCCCTGCGCGAAGAAGCGAGCTCGAGTCCGGAGGCTATCCGACGCTTCTTCGACGAGTCGAAGCTGACGGTCGCCATTCGCAGCGAGCACATCGTCGAAGTCACCGACGTCGATACCGACCCGGCGACCCATTTCCCGTTTTTCGTGATGGAGCTGCTCGAGGGCGAGAACCTTCATGCGGTTCTGAAACGCAAGGGCAGGCTCCCGGCCGAGGAGGTCGTGCGTCTTTTGCATCAAGCGAGCTTGGCCCTCGACAAGACGCACGCCATCGACATCGTCCACCGAGATTTGAAGCCTGAAAATCTCTTCTTGACGACCCGCGACGACGGCAGCACCTGCCTCAAAATCCTCGATTTCGGGATCGCGAAAGTGATCGACCCGCGTACCCATGCCCAGATCACGCGCAACGTCGGAACGCCTCTCTATATGTCTCCCGAGCAATACGACGGCGATCCGAACATCGATCATCGGACCGACCTTTATTCGCTCGCGCACATCGCGTTCACCCTGCTCGTGGGGCGTCCGTATTTCGACGAGGAATCCCAGGCAATGGGCAAACTTGCGCTCAGCGTGATGAGCGGTGCGTCCGAAATGGCCAGCCGGCGGGCCCGTCGCTGGAACGTCGGGCTGCCCACCGGCTTCGATGCGTGGTTTGCGAAGGCAACGGCCAAAGAGGCGTTCGGTAGGTTCGACAGCGCGTCGGAGTTGGTCGAGGCACTCGCGATCGCCGTCGGCGTCGAAGCGCCACGCGCAAGCCGGTCGCTGCCTCGATCGAAACCTCGGGAAGGCCGCATACGGCCTTCGAGGCGGAACGTGGTAGGCGCCTTCGTGGGGTTTGCCGCTTGCCTAGGCGTCGTCGCAAGCCTCTACGGGCATCGCGAACGAGCTCCCGAGAACGAGGCGAGCGCATCGCCGGCTCCTCCGACAGGCGCGATCCCCTTTCAGCCCAGTGACATCCTCGCCGCGCGCACCGACGAGTCGTTCGCCGCAGTGGCGCAGAAACGGGAGCCGGACCCAGTGCCTGTGAACGCGGATGCAGGCCTGGTGGCACGCCCGCCCACGCCAAAGGGATCCATCGGCGTGGCCCAGAGACCCGCGCGACTACCGCCGATATCCAGTCCGCGAGTGGCCAAGCCGCCGGCCGCCAGCCCTTCTGACGAATACTGATGGAACGGCGACCGGAACCCATGCAGTGCAGTGGCCCAGTCACGCTAGCAGGGGCCGTGCTCTTTTGGGTCTTGTCGGTCGGCGGAGTTGCGCATGGCTCCAACGACGCGTCCTGCGGATCGGAACGAGCGAAGGAACGGTTCGAGGAAGGCGTGAAGCGACTGCGCGAAGGGAATTGGAACCTCGCGTGCCCAGCTTTCGAGGCCAGCCTCGCCTGCCACGCGCGTGCGAGCACACAAACGAAGGTAGCGGCGTGCCGTGACCACGACGGCCGACTCGTCGAGGCGCTCACGGGTTACCGTCAAGCGCTCGAGCTCGAAAAAAATCCGACGAACGCGAGCGCATTGGACGCGGAGATCCGAGACCGAATCGAACGACTGGAGCGCCGCATCCCGCGCCTGGTCGTTTTCGTCGAACCGCTCCTCGACGAGTCGACCGTGACCTTGGACGAGAAGATGCTTTCGAACGACGATGTCGGCAAAGTCGTCAGAGTCGATCCCGGAACCCATCGCGTCGTCGTGAAGGCGTCAGGGTACCGCGAAGAGCAAGCTGACGTTACCGTCGCCGAAGGCGACCAGCGGCATCTCCGACTCCAGCTGGTGCAAGTTCAACCCGGCCTGGAGCCCACGGCCGCCGCGCCTACGCTACCTCCGACCTCTGCTCGAAACGAGAGCTCGATCAGCCCGGCCGGTGAGCGCGCTCCCGCCGCGCCGACGGACGACCCGCAAGCCGGTGGCTCCCGACCCCTCCACACCGCCAGTCTCCTCGTCGGCGGCATGGGCGTCGTCACGCTCGGCGTCGCGGGCTACTTTGCGCTTCGCACGCACGCTTTGGTCGAAGAGGCCGAACCGGACTGCGGCTTTGGCGACGGCACTTGCAACCAGACAGGCCTCGATCGGCTCGACGGCGCACGTCGCGCGCAAACCGCAGGGCTCGTTCTCGGCGGCGTGGGAGTTGCCGCGCTCGGTGCTGGCGTCGTCATGCTCGTCGCGGATCGTCCGAGTCCGCATTCTTCGAGATCAATGGGCGCCTGGAACGTCGGTCCGTCATGGCATCCGTTCGGCATCGTGGCGCAGGGCGCGTTCTGATGAGCGTCTCCCTCGACGCCGACCGCTGCGAAGCGTTGGTCGTGAAGGCCATCGAAGGCGATGCAAAGGCCCGCAAGCATCTCGTCGAGCTGTTATGGCCGGCGTGGATCGACATGGTAAAGAGAAGTCGGAGCATGGGCCCTCTCGCCCAATCCATCGATCACGTACACAATGTCGTCGCCGAGCTGGTCGAGAAGATCGGCCGCCCCGACCACCGCGTCCTTCGCAAGTACCTCGAGTGGCGTCGAGCGCACGCCGACAAGACGTTCGTCGACTGGATGCGAATCGTCACCACGAACGAAATTCGAGACTACGCGCGCGCCCAGCGTGGCGCGCCACAAAAGAGCTCCGGTAAGCTCTCGGCCAAGCAGCTCCTAAACGAACTCGCGGTTCGTGCTCCCGACGAGCTCGGGATCCGGCCGTCCTTCACCGCCGACCAGACTGCGCGCCAGGTTCTTGCGTTCGCGGCTTCGCATTTGGCCCCCGATCAGCTCGACGCCATGCGACGGTGGCTCGAGGGAGCCGAGTTCGACGAAATTGGCATGTCGATGGCAACGTCGGAAGGTGCCGCGCGCAAGCTCGTCCGCGCCGCCGTCGCCGTGCTGAGGCGCCGCTTTGGACTTCCGGAGTCATGAACGGCACATGTTTTTCCGCTGAATACCTTTGGGGCAGCCAACCTGCTGCTCCTTTACGACGACGGTCAGACCGCGTTCGCATTCGCGACGCGCTACATCACGCAGACCCTCGACGACTACCACTTTGTGGTGCGAAGGATCCGCGGCGAGACGTTCCAACGTTGCCAAGGTCGTGCACCGTTCACCGGAACGCCTACCACGGATTTTCCTTGGTAGGCGTTTCGCCGCTGGAACGGGGCGGAACCCACACCGGGGGCGCTAGTTTGGAAACGCGCGTGACTGCTTCACACCCTTCTCGCGATCCCATCGCACACGCCTGCCTGAACAGGTCCGCAGCGCGCACGTCGTCTGCCTTCACGACGTGTCCGCGCGCGTACATATAACCGAGCTCGAGGCAGCCTGCACCGTAACCCCATTCGCAACTCTGCTTCAGAAGCGCCGCGCCCTTGAGCCCGTCCTGGGTAACGCCCTCCCCGCGCTCGTAGAGCCGACCGAGGTGGAAACAACCGGGGGAACCGCCGCGATCGCAGGCGCGCCGGAAATACGCCGCTGCCCGCACCGAATCGCGGACCACCCCCCAGCCGGCTAGGTAACAGATTCCCAAGAGGCCGCAGCCCATCGGGTCGCCGCCGTCGCAACCCTGCTGGAACAGGGCGGTCGCGCGAACCATGTCTTGCGCCAGCACTCGGCCTTTCGCATAGACGAAGCCGAGGCTCGAGCACCCGCGTGAGTCGCCGAGCTCGCAACCCTGCCGGTAGAGGGCGACGGCCCGCGCAGGATCCTGCACGACGCCCCGCCCGTCTTCGTAAGCCGACGCGAGTTTGGTGCATCCCAGCGGCTCGCCGCCGGCACAACCCTGTTTGTAAAGAGCGACGGTACGGGCGTCGTCCTCGTGGCGAGGGTTTCGTCGTTTGTACATGGTGCCGAGATTGGTGCAACCGCGCGCGTCGCCCCGTCCGCAGCCCTGTTTAAATAGCTGCATGGCCTGCTCATCGTCCTGGCCTACGCCGCGCCCGTACGAATACATTATCCCGAGCCCCGTACATGCGGGCGCGTCACCCGTATCGCAGCCGCGGCGGTAAAGCTCCGAGGCTCGGATATAGTCCTTGTTCTCGATGATTCCCAACTCGTAGCGTATCGCAGCGAGGGAGCAGGCGGGGGCCTTGCCCGCATCGCAAGCATCCACGAGCGCATGCGTGGGTTTTCCCGCTTGCGAGGCATCGTTCGCGCGGGTCGAACGGCCGCATCCCGACGTCCCCGCCGACGTTGCCACAAGGAGTATTGCAACCCTCCACGACGTTCGGACGCGACGAAACCGGCTCATCGCGAGGTCGACCATGGATCGCGCATCACCATCACCGCGTCGGGCTTCAACGACCGCAGATCGATCGGAGGCAAGGGGTCAAAGGCGCGGCCGCCCGGCATCCCTAGCTCGATGCGCAGGGAGCGGTTGTAGGCGTCAGCGAAATCATCGGCGGGATTATGCCACGTGAGCGCGGCAAAGAGGGAAGAGACGGCGAGGGCGCCTCCGATACCGTAGAGCGCGATCTGCGTGCCGCCCGACATGCGATTTTCCTCTTTCTCGGCGAGGTTCCAACCGAACGTGCCTCCAATGATTCCGCCGCCGAGCCCCGCCAGGATACT
>DATEMX010000225.1:0-8738 GCA_035275365.1 Polyangiaceae bacterium
GTCGTCCTCGGGGTGAGCCGGGATTCGATCGCCAGTCACTGCGGCTTCAAGGACAAACAAGGCCTTCGCTACCCTCTTCTTTCCGATCCCACTGCCGAGGTGCACAAGAAGTACGGCGCCTTCGGCGAAAAGATGATGTACGGCAAGAAAATCATCGGCGCGATTCGGACGACCGCGCTCATCGCGCCGGACGGCAAGCTGGCCAAACGCTTCTCCCCCGTCAAGGTCGACGGCCACGTCGACGCCGTGGTGGCGGCCATCGCGGCTCACGGCGCGGCGGCCAAGTCCGCTCGCGCTTGATGCGATGAGCAAGCTGGCCGCGCTGACCCTGGTGTGGCTAGGAGCAGAGCCAGCCGAGGTCCGCGCCAAGGAGGCTCTCGACGCCTGGGCCGCTCAGCACGGCGCCGAGCTCGCGGAGCCTTCGAACGACGAGGCGCCCGATGATCCGGCCCTCCCGGCCATGGCCGAACAGAGCGACCGCACCCTCGAAGCGGCGCGCGACATGGCCAACGCCGGCGACGAGGACGGGGCGCGGCAAGCGCTTGCAGAGCTCGAGCAGACGCTCCGCAGCCACCCCGGACTGCCGCAAGCGAGCTGGCTTTTGGCAGAGCGGTACCGCCTCGAAGCGCAGATTCTCGCGCGCGGGCCTGCGCCTTCGAAATCGGCCTCGGCCGCCATGAGCGCGCTCGCTGACGCCCTCGAGGGGGAACGCGCGGTGTCGTTCGGCGAGGCACCCAAGGGCGCCACCTCGGTGGCGCGCATCGACGTGACGTTGGTCGTGCACGGCGCGCGGAGGCCCGAGGTATTCTGGGACGGCGTTCTGTCGTCGACGAATCGGCTGTCGACGGTACCGGGCGAGCACCACCTCGTCGTTCGACGAGGCAAGCGCGCTGCGTGGAGCGGGTGGGTGAGCGCCTTGGCAACGGGAAATCTCGACGTGTGGGTGCCCGACGCCCGTCCCTGTTCGCGCGAGGATCTCGAAGGCGTCGCCACGTCGGGCGCGGCGCTCACGGTGCCCCGGGGCATCAGGTGCGGCGCGTGGATCGCCGCCGGCCCCGCTCGGGATCGAGGAACGCTTGGCCTGTGGCGATGCGAGGGCTCCGTTTGCCAACTGCCCACCGTAGCGGTCATCGACAAGGCCGCGACCGACAAGCCGCCCCTCGCGGCGGAGACGAAGCAGAGCCGCCTGCCCGCTTGGGCCGCGTGGACCCTCGCCGGTGTCGGCGCCGTGGCGGCTACTTCGCTCGTTCTTTGGGGGACGGGCGCGTTCGACCGGGCGCCGCCACAAGGGAAGGTCGCTTACGACGGCAGCAGGCTCTGAGCTGGGCGGGCTTCTCCGGCCCACCAAGCCGCTAAGCTCTTCGCTGGTTCACGACGGGGCGAAAACCGGCTTGCTCGATGACGGATCGGTTCGTGTCGATCCACTCGGCGACGCGATCGCGCGTCGTCTTGTAGGCGTATTCGAGGATCGTGCGGCGCGCGGCGAAGCTCGCCGGGTTGTGCATGAAGAGCACGGCGTCGGTCGGCTGCGGCTCAATGAGCAGGAGCGGAATACGAAGCGAGACGCCCGCGGGTTGCCCGCTCGCCTTCTGCGCCGACCCGAGCGAGTAGTGCAGGCGCGCGTGCACACCGATGCGCATACCCTGGTTGTAGACCCACATGAGACCCTTGTCGCGGACGCTGGGACGCGCACCGTGGCCCGTGGGAACACCCGTCGCTTCGGCGCGAACAGGGACCATCGGGTTGACGAGGATCACCAGATCGGCGCCCTCGCTTTCAGCGACGTCGAGGTGACCCACGCGACCGACGCCGCCGTCGATGTAGTGCCGATCGCGAATCCGAACGGGGCTGTAGAAGAGGGGGAGCGCGGTGGAGGCGCAGCAAGCGCGCGCCACGGGGACGTCGTCCATTCCGGGCGCGCCGAAGAGCACGCGCTCGCCCGAGTCGAGGTCGTGCGCGACCACCCTGAGCGGCCGCGGGAGCCCGGGAAAACCGTTGGAGACCCCGCGGCGCAGAAAAAACTCTTCCAAGAAACGCTCGAACGCGTCGAGCGTGAAGAGACCGGCCGGCAGCGAATCGTAGAAGCGATCGAGCTGCTCCCACAGGTCCTTTGGCGACGGCGTTCGCGACGTCAGGCTGCGCACGCTGCTGCGCAGCGCGCCGAAAGCCGTGACGATGGTGCGGCGCCACTCGTCGAGATCCATTCGGGTGAGGTGCGCGCGCTCGAGTGGAAAGTAGTCGTCGGCGGGATCGAGAAGCGCTCGGTAGAGCCTTTGCACGGGCAGGCCTCCGGCGAGAGCTGCCGCGACCGTGGCGCCGCTCGAGGTGCCCACGTAGAGGTCGAAGCCGCGCGCGTCGAGGCCCTCGAGAGAATCCTCGAGAGCCGAAAGAGCGCCGATTTGGTACATGCCGCCCGTCACCCCTCCGCCCGGTAGGCACAGCGCGACTCTCATCTTGCTCATTCGAACAGGTCCATATCACGAGGCCGGTCGCGGTCGCGCGCAATGGCGAGCACATCGCTCTTCGCGGCCAGAGCACGACATGCTGCCAGGAGGCCAACGCAAGCCAGCGTGGCGGCAAAGCTCTGCGATCTCGTGAAAATGTCGGCCTCGGGTCCCGACGCGAGCGCCGTCACCACGGCCACGGCGTTGAATGCGACGTGCAGCAAGATCGATGGCCACAGCGAACCGCTCACGAGGCGCAAATACCCCATCACGAGCGCACCCATCATGTCCGGCACGAAGCTGCGAAGGTCGCGATGGGCTGCCGCGAAGAGGAGCGACACACCGACGACGGTGAGCGCGTCGGTGTGTTCACGACGCAGGCCCTTGAAGAGGGCTCCGCGAAAAAACATCTCTTCGACCACGGGCCCAACGAGCCCCGCCGCCACGAGCAGCACGATCCGTTGCGGCGTCGTCTGCGCGGTGAGGAGCTCTCGAAGTTCGGCCAGGTTGGCCTCGGAGAGCGGGAATTTTGCGTAGATGACGTCCTCGACGAGGGACACGGGACCTTGCAGCGCCAGCCCGAGCAACGCCGCGGCGAGGCAAAGCCACACCGACGTCTTGCGCAGCGCGAGCATGTCCGACAAGCGGCCCTCGCGCTCGTGAACGAGCAGGAGGAAAAAGAGCATGCCCAAGAAGGCGACCACCTGGCACTGCACCAGGCTCGCGAGATCCACTTCGCCCTGGCGCAATCCCACGAGGACTCCGATGAGCACCTGCAGCAGGAAGACCGCGCCGATCGTCCACGAAGCGGCGACCAAGAAGGTCATCCGCGGTCCATTCTCGGTCGTCTGCATGAGCCCTGCGTTCTCGCTCAGACCGGCAGGCGCGAGCGGCGCCGGCGCCTTCTGGAATCGCCGAGCAGCTCGGAAAGCGTCGTGAGGCTTTCATCGCCCGACCCGGGCAGGGCGGGTATCGCGCCTTCGCCCGCGTCGGCCGTAGACCCGTCGTCGCCCAGTACGTCGAGACTCGGCGGCACCGTCGCACTCTCGGCCCAACGTTCGGCGAGGCGCGACGCAACGTCGTCGAGCAGCGCGCGCGTGGTCTCGCGGTTTTGCGCGCAGAGGAGGATCGAGTCGGGATACTGGCGAGCGAGCGAAAGGGCCGTTGCGGGCGCGACGCGATCGATCTTGTTGAACACCAGCATGCGCGGAATATGGGAGAGCTCGAGCTCGGCCAAGAGCTTTTCAGTGGTCTCGATGTGCTTCGTCTTGGCGGGATCGGCGGCGTCGACGACGTGCAAGATGAGGTCCGCGTCGGCGGCCTCTTCGAAGGTCGCGCGGAAAGCGGCGAAGAGCTCCTTCGGGAGATCGCGGATGAAGCCGACGGTGTCGGTGATAATGACCTCGCGCTCCTCGGGAAAGCGCAACCTCCGCGATCGCGTATCGAGCGTGGCGAAGAGCTTGTCCTCGGCGAGCACGTCGGAATGGGTGAGCGTGTTGAGGAGCGTGCTCTTTCCGGCGTTGGTGTAGCCGACGATCGACACCACGGGAACGTCGAGACGCGCGCGGCGCCTCCGCCGTTGTTGCCGCTGCTTGGCGAGCGTCTTCAGCTTCGTCTCCAGGTGCGAGACGCGCTCCTTGGCCCGCCTTCGCCCAATTTCGAGCTTGGTTTCACCCGGGCCCCGACCCCCGATGCCCCCGGTGAGGCGCGAGAGCGCGTCGTCTTTCTGGCCTAGGCGCGGGAGCGAATATTTGAGCTGCGCGAGCTCGACCTGCAGCTTGCCGTCGCTCGACTGAGCGCGCTGCGCGAAGATGTCCAAGATGAGCTGCGAGCGATCGATGATCTTGAGATCGGTGTTCTTGCCGATCGACGAGATCTGCGCGGGCGAGAGATCTCGGTCGAAGATGAGGGTCTCCGCTTCTCTCTCGATGGCGAGCACGACGACATCGTCGAGCTTGCCCTTGCCCATGACGAGCTTGGGATCGATGCGGTCGCGCAACTGGACGACCGTTTCGGCGATCTCGACACCGGCGGTGCGCGCGAGCTCGCAGAGCTCGGCGAGCCGCTCGGCGGCGTCCTCGTCGCGGCGCGAGCCTTTCTCGCCCACGTAGATGAGAATGGCCCGGCCATCTTTGGCCGTAACCTTGGCTCCGCCGAGGGCCTTGGCGAACTCGGCTTCGAGCGACGCCATGAGGCTGCCGAAGTCGACCTCGAGCTGGTGCGGAGCGAAAGGCCCCGCCTCGCGGTAGGGCGGCGAGCTGGGGGGCGGCGTGTTGTAGGCGTAGACGACGCTGCGCGGGTTGCCGTCGGGCGCGAGCTGCACGGCCGCGACGAGGTCGAGTCGGAGCCTCACGAGATCCACGAGGTCGTCGCGCGTCAGCGGTTCGCCGTGCAGATGGGTGTGGATCAACCTGAGGGCCCGAAAGCGGCCTTCGGCCGCGCGAAGACGGCCAATGTCGGGCAAAACGAGCCGCGTCGCGTCACCGACCACCACGTAGTCGACCTGGCCGGAGCGATGAACGAGCGCACCGACTTGCCGGCCGGTTTGGCGGGAAGCGTCGGAGAGCGACCGAAGGAGCTCGGGCGTTGCAACCTGTTCGAGCGGAATCTTGCGCCGGTAGATGTGTTCGAGGGTCTTGATGGCGCTCGGGGCCAGACCCGTCGTATTCCCGTAGATTTCCGGCATTCTGCGTGAGGAGCTCTCTCACCACGAAAAGCGCGAGTCGCCCCCTTCGTGGCCGTGTAGGTGTAAGGTGACCCGGCCCGGGGCGCAAGGGTCGTTCTTCGGCTTCCGTGGTCGGACCATGGGGTCGGCACTTCGCTCCGAAGGCGGGAGCGCCGCGTAAATGAGGTGGCCCGTGGCTCGGTCTCCGAGCAACTTACGATGGTCAGGTCTGCCAATCTCGACGTTGTGGAGATTTCCCTCCTGGTCGTAGAGTTTCCGAGCAAACTGATAATGGTCAGGTCCGCCAATCGTGAGCCAGGACGACGAGATTCAAACGATCTCAGCCGAGGCCCCGGCTGGCAAGATGCGAACGGTCTCCACTCTCCGCGGCGTGCCAGCGGCCCAGCCGCTTGCCACCGAATACCTTCGCCGCGCCAAGACCGCCGAAGGATCTTGGGGACTCAACTAAAGATGCCGCGGAGCTCTCCCCGCCGTGGCGCGGCCACGAAAGATCGGGCGCGATGATTCGCCTCGCAGCGACGGCCCTCGCTCTGGCGATGCTCCTCGGCGCGACGGCGGCGCGCGCCGAACGCGTCGTGCTCGTTCGACCGGCCCATACCGACGCCGTGCTGGTGGAGGCGTTCAACCGGCTCAACGCCGAGCTTCGCTTGTTGGCGTTCGACGTCATGGTGATCGACACCAACGCCGACACGTCGTCCCCCGAGGCTCTCGAAGACGCCGCCAAGAAGGCCGAGGCTCTCGCCAGCATTTCGCTCGCCCGTCGGGGCACCAAGACGGCCGTCGACGTGTGGATCGGCGATCGCACGAGCGGCAAGACGACGATTCGCACGCTCGAGCCGAGCAGCGGTCAAGACGTGCCCAACGTGCTCGCCATCCGCGCCGTCGATCTGCTTCGCACGAGCCTGCGCGAATACAGCACCGCCGAGCAGCGGACGGCCGACCCCGTCGTCGTGGCACCGCCGCCACCTGCCGACGTTCCCCCCGCCCTTCCGGCGCCTCCTGCTCTTCCTTCCTCCCCACCTCTTCCGCCGTGGGAGCTGCGCGCCGAAGCGCTCGTGCTCTGGAACCGCCCGAGCCTCGGCGCCGCCGTCGGCGCCGGCTTCGGCCTACGCCGCCGGCTCGCCCAGCGGTTGCAAATCGGCATCATGGCGGCGGGGCCGGTGGTCGGCCCCGACTGGACGACGGCTGAAGGGTCGGCCGCGCTTCGTCAGTTGATCGCGTGGGGCGAGCTCAAGGCGTCCGCCTGGCAATCGCAACGTTTCGACGTGAGCGGCAGCTTGTCGCTCGGCGTCCATCACCTCGCGGCGCGGGGCGAAGCGATGCCGCCGCTGCTGTCGCGAACCGACCAAGTATGGAGCATGGCCGTCGCCGTCGGCGCGCACGCCGAGGCGCGCCTCACCAGCAGCGCGGCGATCGGCCTGACGGCGCGCGCTATCGGCCTCGCGCCGCGGCCCGGCGTCCAAGTCGGCGAGCAACTCGCGAGCGTGGCCTTTCCGCTCCTCAACGCTTCGGTGGGGCTCGAGGTGGGGTTTTGATGCGCGCCGCCCTCGTGGCTCTCGTCGGCATCGGCCTCGGCGCGTGCGGCACGCGATACGCCGTAGCGACCTACGAGGAGCCCACCGTCGTCGACGCCGGAGGAGAAGAATTCGTCGCCGACGCAATCGTCGCCGACGCAGTCGTCGCCGACATAGTCGGCGCCGACAGCACCGCGCCCATCGATGCCCCTCCGTGCGGCAAGACGCTGAGAGAGCGGCTCACGCTCAAGCGCATCGATGTCGACGCCGATATCCGCTACAAGCGCGGCGGCTACAACGACATTCCCGCCGACGAGCGCATCGCGCTCGCCGTGCAGCCGAGCGGCGCCGTGCAGATCGCGTGGCTCGATAACAAGGGCGACACCGTGCACGTCACGCCACTCGACGAAAACCTGGCGCGCGTGGGGCCCGACGTCCAAGTACCCGGGAGCAGAGTCATGGGACTCGTCGCGCACGACGACGGCTTCGCCCTGCTCACGAGCCGCGCCGATCCGGGCGATCCTATCGGCGACATCTACACAGGCCCCGCCGCGGAGGCGACGTTCCTTTTGCGCGTGCGCGGCGGCGTCGAGGCGTTCGCCGTGCCGCTGACGGGCACCAAGAACATCACGCACGACAGCGACTCGCTCAAGCGCGATTGCGTCCTCGCGACGAACGCCCACGGCCGCCTCGCTTGGAACGGCAGCAAATACGGCGCATATTTTTCGATCCACGGATGTAGTGGCCACCTGGCCGAGCACTCCGACGGGGACAAACTCGTCTACGTCGATCCCAACAGTGCCTGGCTTCCGGGCGGGTTCACGTGGCGTTGCAGTCGCACGTCGTCCGTCGATCTCATCGCCGAAGCGGACAACTTCACGTCGTTTTGCCTCTCGGAGCGGTACCCGTTTCCAGGCCTCAACGCGACGTACATCGATCAGACGTCGCGGCAACTGACCACGAGGCAAGTCGCGCGCGAGTTGACGTACAACGGCTACGTCGGTGGCCAGTTCGGCGGAGCGATCAAGCTCGCCGACGGCCGCTACATGATCGGGTGGGCCACGCGCGGCACGCAGGTGAACTCGCTCACCGGCGCCGTCGAGGCCGAGTGGCCGACCCACGCAATCGGTTTCGCCCGCCTCACGTCGAGCTACGGCGCCATCTCTCCCATAAGGCTCTTCATGAGCTCGCCGCCTGATTCGGCCGATCACTTGTCGATTCACGTCGCCCCCTACGGCCCCTCGCTCATCTTGGCCACGTGGGACAGCATCGAGAACCCGACATGCCGGCAAGGCACCTGCTTCGGACACTACGGCGGAACCCACTTTCAGCTCGCCGATCTCGAGGGCCGCCTATCTGACTCCGAGAGGCCCGACGAAGTGCTCGACGCTCCCCCCAACGGGTCCGACGGCATCTCGGTGCTTCCGAACGGCGATCTGGCGTGGGCCTTCGTCGCCGAGGACCGCTCCTACTCGGCCCCCGTCACGCGGAACGCGAACGGCGTGCCCATCGCGGCTGCCTCGCGCCAAATCACGGTCGCAAGGCTCGCGCTCTGTCCGTAGTTTCCCGGGGTGTGGTAAAGCGTCGGGGCATGGCAACTTACACCGAGCTTCCGCTCTCCGTCGCGCGCGACGTGGGCGCGACCTTCGGTCTCGAGGTCACCGCCGCCACCGGCGTTCCCGCAGGCTCCGTCAATTCGAACTATCGGCTCGAGCTCGCGGGCGGAGCGACGGTGTTCGCCCGCGTCTACGAAGAACAAGATCGCGACGGCGCCGAAGGCGAGGCCCGCCTGCTCGATCACCTCGCGCGTCACGGGGTGGCCACGCCAAGGCCGCTGCCTCGCAAGGACGGCGAGGGTTTCACGTTTTCGCTCGGAGGCCAGCCGAAAAATGCCCTCGGAACGACGCGGGCCGTGGCGCTCTTTCCTTGGCGCAGCGGCGAGATCTTGTGCCAGGCGCGCGTGACGCCCGACATTGCGCGCTTGGTCGGCGAAAAACTCGCCGAAATTCACCGCGCCGGGCAGACCTTTCCGGAGCCGAGGCCCGGCCGCTTTCGCGTCGCCGACATGCGCGAGCGGCTCATTCGCATCGCCAG
>DATEMX010000226.1:0-4169 GCA_035275365.1 Polyangiaceae bacterium
GACCGAGGTTTCTTACTAGCGACGACGCGACCCGCGTTTGCGCGTGGGGCCGACGTACGTCTTCGGATCGCGGCGGGCCGGCGCGCTGGCGTCGAGGGCTTGCTCGACGGCCCCGATGTTGTCCGTGGCTTGGCCACGCGATCGTGCTCGTCGCGTGAGCTCCGAGAGCGCCTCGCGGAGCTCGACATCGGAGGTGGCCGCCTTCGATTCGAGCCACGCCAGGGTATCTCGGGGAAATCGCGACAGCAGCCGCGCGGGAGCTTCGGAGAGGACTTTGACGAGAGCTCGATAGCCCTGCGAGCGCTGGTCGGAGCGGGACGCCCCCTCCGCGAGCGCGAAGGCCTCTTCGAAGCGCGCGACCACGCCCGCGCCGTCGCGCAGCGCATCGAGACACGAGCGCCGCGTGAGCGCTTGCAAGGCCACGGTCGCGGCGAGGTATCCGTCGGTCCACTGCGCGAGCAGCAACACGAGGTCCTCGGCTCCGACTTCGGCAAGAGCGTGTACGACGCCCTCGCGAACGAGATGCCTCTCGTCTTCGGCCAGCGCGCGAAGGCTGGCGAGCGCAGCATCGCGCGACCGACCCGACGCAACCTGAACGGCGCGACAGAACGCACCCACGAGCGGCAAAAACTCACCGTCGGTGCCAGCCGGCGCGCGCCGCGCGTCGACGCTACAGAGCTCCTGAACGAGGGCCTCGCCCCGCGCACCTTGCGCCTCGATGGCCCGCCCCACGGCAACAGCGAGGGCCTCGTTGAACCGTGGACCTGGCAAACCGGACAGCCGGCAAAGGACCGCGAAAAAGTCCCAGTGGGCGCGCTTGGCCGTGAGCGCGGCCTCGAGGGCCGACTGCACGGCAGGACTGCGAAGAGGTTCGGCGCGGAGCACGGTCGCGGACCTTAGCCTGGATCGAGCGGCAGCGCCGCGGATCGGACGAACACCCCGACGGTCCCCGCCCCTTTACAGGGACCGCTTGGGGTGAGTGACGGGGCTTGAACCCGCGACAACTGGAGCCACAATCCAGTGCTCTACCAACTGAGCTACACCCACCAAGAACCCGGGGAGCATACTCATCGCGAGGCAGATGGCAACGGACACATCGATGAAGGCCTGGGCCCCGCCGGGGACGACCCTCGTCGAACGCCTTGGGACCGGAAGCGTTTTCGAGGTGGGCGTCGTCCGAGGCGAAGGCGGGCAAAGCCTTCTCTGCAAGCGCGTCAACCCCGAGCTCGCCGAGGCAGGGGAGCCCGCGTTGGCGCGCGAGATCGAGGTCCTTCGGGCGTGCTCGGCCGCGCACGAAACCCGAGCGAGCGTTCTCATCGTCCCTGAATGGGTCGGCTCGGGCACCGATGGCCGTGGCGCGTTTCTGCTCGAAACGGTGGCGCCGGGCTGCTCGTTGCGCGAGTTCGTATTCGCGAATGGGCGCGTACTCGAACCCGGTTTGTGGCTTCGGATGGCGCGATCGCTCACCCGAGCCCTCGCCGAGCTCCACGCTCTCGCCGACGCGAGCGGCGGGCTCGACATCGTTCACGGCGACGTCTCGCCCGACAACATTTTCGTCGAGCCGCCCGGCCGGATCACCTTCATCGATTTCTCGAGCGCAACCTGGCGCGGCGCGCCGAAGCCCGCGCTCGCTCACGATCGCGGCACCGTTCCCTACGCTCCGCCGGAACTCGTGCGCGGCGAAATGCAGGCGAATTTCGCGACCGATACCTACGCGCTCGCGGCGACGCTCCTTGCGGCAGCGATGGGGTCGATCACCGACGCCGGCAACGACGCAGGCAAACTCCTCGAAACGGGCGAGCGCGGACTCCGCGTCGATCGCTGGATGGCGAACACATCCTTCCCCGAAGGGGTTCGCGCCGCGTTGGCGGTCGCGCTCCGGTTCGATCCCGCCCAACGCACGTCGTCGGCGGCCGAACTGGCCGCAGCGCTCGACGCCGCGAAGTAAGATGCTCCCATGACCTCGAAAGGCAAGCTCGGCATCGACACACTCGCGATCCACGCAGGACAAGAGCCGGACAAGACAACGGGGGCGGTCATGACACCGATCGTCCTCGCCAGCACGTTCGCCCAGAATGGGCCCGGCGAGCACAAGGGATACGAGTACTCTCGGAGCGGCAATCCCACGCGGGCGGCGCTCGAGGCGTGCCTCGCGGCGCTCGAAGGCGGCGCGTACGGCTTCGCGTTCGGGAGTGGGTGCGGCGCGACAGCCACTCTCCTGCACACGCTCCGCCCTGGCGATCACGTCGTGTCGGGCGACGACGTCTACGGCGGCACGTTTCGATTGTTCGACAAGGTGATGCGACCCCTCGGCATCGAGACCACGTTCGTCGACATGACCGATCCCGCGCGCGTCGAGAGAGCACTCCGCCCGGAGACGCGCATGATCTGGCTGGAGACGCCGTCGAATCCTCTGCTGAAGATTTTCGACATCGCCGCGATCGCATCGCTCGGCCTCCGCGCGGGGGTCGTCGTGACGGTCGACAATACGTTCGCGACACCGATCTTGCAGCGCCCCCTCGAGCTCGGCGCCACCGTCGTCGTCCACTCGACGACCAAATACATCAACGGACACTCCGACGTCGTCGGCGGCGCCATCGTGACGAGCGACGATGTCCTCGCCGAGCGGCTCAGGTTCTTGCAAAACGCGATGGGCGCCGTCCCCTCTCCGTTCGATTGCTACTTGGTCCTTCGAGGAGCGAAGACACTTCCCGTGCGCATGCGGCAGCACGTCGCCACGGCGCAGCGACTCGCCGAACGATTGGCGTCGCATCCAATGGTCCGGCGGGTGCACTACCCGGGCCTCGTGAGCCATCCCGGCCACGCGTTGGCGGCACGTCAAATGAGCGGTCCCGGAGGGATGATCAGTTTCGAGCTTAGCGGAGAGTTCGCGCAGGTTCGGAAACTGCTCCAGACGCTGGTCCTCTTTGCATGCGCGGAGAGCCTGGGCGGCGTCGAATCTCTCGCCGAGCACCCGGCGTCGATGACGCACGCGTCGATTCCCCGTGAAATGAGGCAAACCATCGGAATTTCGGACGGGCTCATCCGCCTCTCGGTGGGGCTCGAAAGCGAGCAAGACTTGTGGGATGACCTCGAGAACGCCTTTGCTGCTGCATCCGCTGTTTGATCGACGGGGCGCCTCTGGGCTAAAAGAGGGGCGAACCGGAGGCGGCGCCACCGGTCTCGCCCATCAAGCGCTGGCGGCAGTGCCCCTGGCGAAAGGATTTCGGATGAGGATGGCTTGGAAGTCCCTGTGCTTCAGCGCGTTCGGCCTGCTTGGCATGCTCCCCGCCTGCAGCGATCCGGTGCCCCCCCCTTCGCGAGCTGCTGCCGCCATCCACATCGCGGGGCCCATCTCGGGCACGGGTCGATGCACGCCCGACGCACATTTTGCAACCGTGCCGCACAATCCGGCGGGCTTGGCGAGGGTCACCGAATCGACGATCGGCGATCGGTCGGTCGACGGCGAAGGCGGCGCTCTGGTCAAGTGCAGCGTCAAACCGAGTGGCGACAAGTTCGTCGTCGAGGCCAACCTCTCCGTGCCGGCCCTCGATCCCAAAGGCATGCCCCTCAACAACACCATCATGACCCTCAGCACCACCGTGGGTCCTGAGGAATCCGGAGCTGCCGCCTCCTTCCTCCTTCAAGACGATCACACCGAGTCTTCGTTTACGTCGTCGAAATGTAAGGTATCGGTCAAGAAGAACGCCCCCACCGACGGCCTCGAGATCGCCCCGGGCAAGATTTGGGCAGCAGTGACCTGCACCGAGCTCAAGGATCAGAAGGACCCCGAGTCGGGCTGTGATCTCGACAGCGGCTACATCGTCCTCGAAAATTGCGACCAATAATCGAGGGGCCTCGATACCCACCCGAGGGCCTCGCGGACGGGCTCCCGCAACAACCGTTCGACGCGAGCGCCCAGGTGAGCTAAGGCGTGCCGCGTGATCGATCTTCTACGCGAATTCTTCAGCCGCCTGCACGAGCTCGATTCCCTCCTCAAATGGGGAGGGTATCCGGTGCTCATGGCCATCGTCTTCGCCGAAACCGGCCTCTTGATCGGTTTCTTTTTGCCGGGCGATTCGCTCTTGGTGACAGCCGGCGTGCTCGTCAACGCGGGGTGGCTCAACCCCTTCGAGCTCTCGCCGTTCTCCAACCTCCTGCTCATGGCG
>DATEMX010000227.1:0-11153 GCA_035275365.1 Polyangiaceae bacterium
ACAAGCTCCTGCCGTTCGTCGTCCGAAATAATCAGCGGGGTCTTCGGTCGTCCCGTTCGCGGCATGTCATCAGTAGATCAGGGACGATGACTTATGGCAATAATTTCTGGTCCATGGGACTAGTGCCGCTTGGCCAAAGTCGTGCCCCGACTTTGGCCAAGCCCGCGCTTCGCGCGGAGGCGGCTTCGCCGCCTGGCACTATCCCTTGATCTCCGGGGGCTTCGCCCCCGCCCCGCCAGAGCAAGTCCGGAAGGGCTCCGCCCACCTCCCTTCGGGAGGCCCACCCCCACGGCACCTCCGGCGCCGATCCACTAGCCTCTCGATGCTCTCGAAGCTGAGGGCCAAATTTTCGCCGCGCGACACTACCGTGCTTGGGCGACATCGTCGCGTTGCCTCGGGGGGTAGCGTTTGACGACTTCTTTGAGCCAGCGTGGCGTCTCTTCGTGAAAGACGTCTCCGGCCAAAACGGACGTGATCATTTTGCGCATGATGTCGCGCTTCTCGGTGTCGAACAGAAGACGGACCAACGTGCCGTCGTAGAAGGCCTGTACCACACCGATGTACGTCTCGGCGGCTTGCTTCGTCACGCGTTCGTAGCTCGCCCATCGGGCGCTGGAAACGTCGCCCGATGCGAGCGCGTCGCCGATCGCGCGAGCCGCGAGATCGGCCCCCTTCACGGCGAGGTGAAGACCCGTCGAGAAGAGCGGATCGATGAAGCCGGCGGCGTCGCCCACGGCGAGCCAGCCATGACCGCTCGCCCTGGGCACGCGGTAGCTGAAGTCAGCGGCCGCGCGCGCAGCGAAGACTTGGCGACTGCCATGCATGATCGCCCGCATCGGGGGCGAGGCCAGACACGCGCGAGACAGGACGCCGTCGAGATCGGAAGCCGCGCCAGCGATGGAGCCCGGCGAAAGCACGACGCCCACGCTCGTGCGGTCGCCACGGAAGGGGATGACCCAGAACCAGCCTTCGGGGACGATGACGATGCGAATGTCGCCCTCGTCAGCTCCCGTCATGCGCTGGCAGCCATCGAAATGCGAGAAAATCGCGAGCGTTCGTTCGAGGCGCGGCGTCTTCACTTTGGCACCGGGTGCGCGCGAGGCGAGCGCGTCGCGCCCGGTCGCGTCGACGACGACCTTCGCCGTCAGGATCTCTTCCCGAGCGTCCGGGCTGCGAACGGCCACGCCCACGACCTGCTCCCTCTCGCGGACGAGCGTCGCCACCTCTCGGCCCTGCCGTACCTCAGCGCCGAGCTCGATTGCATGATCGAGGAGCACGTGGTCGATTTCGGCGCGCGGTCCGTGAAAGGCGTGCGGATGGCCCGACTGCATGGCGTTGGCGAACTTGAAGCTCACGCACTCGCCACTCTGCCCGTCGACGAACCATGCGCCGTGCTTGCGAATGAGGCGCGCGTCGAGCTTGGGCGTCACGCCGAGCGCGTCGAAGACGGCGAGCGACATCGGCAAGAGCGATTCGCCGAGATGAAACCGCGGGAAGAGCTCCTTCTCCAGCACCAAGACGCGATGGCCCGCTTGCGCGAGCCTGCCCGCCACCGTGGATCCTCCCGGCCCTCCGCCGGCTACGATGACGTCATAGCTCGGGGGCACAACAGAAGCTCACTCGGCCGGTTTCGGCGGCGGCCCGAGCTGGATGCGCTCGCCGATGTAGGAGCCGATCAACGTGAAGAGCACGCCGATGGTCGCCATGATGACGTACATGAACGTAGGCATCGTGCGCACGGTTTGGCTCCGCACCAGATAGAAGACGGTGGGAATGGCGGCGCAGAACGAGGCGACCACGGGCTCGATGAAGGTTCGCCCTGGGGAGATGAGGCCCACCAAGAGGCCGCCCAAAAACCACACCGGGATGGTGATGAGCATGCCGTTGCCACCTTCGAAATCGAAGATGGTGACCACCATCGGCAGACCGATCACGAGCGCCGCGGTGAGCACGCCTTGGACGATGAGCGAGATCAGCATCCACGTGAGGTTGAAACCCTCCTGCTGGTAGCGCCGTTCGAGCTCCTCTTCGCGGGTTCGTGCACCCCGACCGACGGACTCCATCTTGGTGCCGCATGAGCCGCAGCGGTGGTTGGCCGGCGGGGGAGAGTTGCGAAAACCGCACGAGGGGCAGACAATCGTCTTGGGGGTGGCCATGGGCTCGCTCTCGCTAGGGTCCGAAGAGCCATCCTAACACCCCATTTCGAGTCACGGGCAAGCGGCTTCGGGACGGCGCGTCAAAAATGGCCTTCCCTGGAACGGCATCCTGAGGCGGTTGTCCCTTATAATGGTCGAGCACTTCACTTTCTTCTTCGCGGTCGCGAGGTGCGCACAGATGGTCCAACATCCTTCTTCACCCGAGCTCCTCGTTCCCGAAGGCGGCGCAGCCGACGCTGACCTTCTCTCCCTTCCGCGTCCGCCACGTCAGGAACGGACGCTCTCGTTGTCGCTCATGGCCGTTACGGCGCTCCTCGCGATGACCATGACCGCCGCGCTGGCGGGCGATGTCAGCTATGCCCTCGCCCGCGCCGAGCCGGAAGACCTCGGTGATTTGTCGCGGGTTACTCCGGGCGAGAGCCTCGGCAACCGCTTCGTTCAGGGCAAGGGTGCGCTCCAGATCGCGTCGGCGATTCGCTACGACCGGCCGCTCGAGCGCGACGTCTTTCGGCTCGCGCCCCTCGTCGGCAACGACAAGATTTGGGTCGAGATGCGCATTCCGCCGGGCCCCGAAGGAAGCTCCTTGGTGTCGCCCGCGACGTTCGTCGGCAGGTTGGTCCCCATTTCCAGCGCGGCCTTCCGCTACCGTGGCCTCGCCCACTCCGTTCACGAGGCCACCGGCGTGGCCGTCCGCGACGACGCGTGGGTGCTCGTCGATGGCGCAACGCCGAGCGCTTCGCGGTGGACCGTCGCGCTCGCAGCGCTTTTTGCGGTCTTTGCCGCCTACAACATCGTCACCATGGCCCGCATCCTGCGCAAAGTCCGCTCGTAGACTCGCTGCGCGGACCGCGCACCTGCCCCGCTCACGAAAACCTGACCTCTGCTCGGGACCTCTCCGCTGGAGATCTCCGGCCATCGGGAGTAAAAGTGCGGGGCGCATGCCCAAGGTCGTCTTCGTCAACGAGCACCGCATCGTCGAGGTCCCCGCTGGGAAAAACCTGAAGACGCTCGCGCTCGAGCTCGGCATCGATCCGCACCGCGAGTTCTTCCGTGGTTTAAATTGCGGATATTGGGGGGTCTGCGGCACTTGCCAAGTTTGGGTGAAAGAAAGCGCCCCGGGGGCCGCCAACGCGCCGAACCTCCGCGAAAGGATGGCCGGCGTGAAGGGCCTCCGGCGGCTCGCTTGCCAGGTCGAGGTCACGGGCGACGTCGAGATTACGACCTTCGCCGGCGGCGACAATCGCCTGAAGGCTCCGCGGCCCATCGCTGCGCCTCCGCGGCCGACCGCCGACGCAACCGCCAAGCGAAAGCCCATCGACGCGGCGGGGACCGCAGAGTTCGTCTACGGGCACCCCGCCGCAGTTGGCGAGGGCAATCGCGTGCCCGGTAAGAAGATGGCGACCCCCGACGAAGAAGCAGCCGACGAAGACCAGCCGGCCGAAGGGAGCTGACCGCCGTGGGCGCACGAGCGCCGGACGCGGTGCTCATCGGCGGCGGCGTGATGGGCTGCGCAAGCGCGCTCGCCCTGGCCGAGGCCGGCGCCAAGGTCGTCGTACTCGAGAAGAGCGTCCCTGGCGCGGAGGCTTCGAGCGCGGCAGCCGGCATTCTCGGCGCCCAGAGCGAAGCCCACGAACCAGGGCCTCTTTTCGAGCTCGCGCGGATGAGCCGCTCTCTCTATGGTGCGCTTGCGGAGCGTCTGCAGCGCGCGACCGGTATCGACGTCGGCTACCGCCCCTCTGGCGTCCTCGAGGTCGCGAGCGACAGAGAACGTAGGGCCGAGCTCACGCACAAGGTCGCTTGGCAAATCGAGGCCGACACCGGCGTCGCTCTTCTCGAACGCCCTCTGGTGGCCCAACTCGAACCAGCGCTCGCCGCCGAGAACACCTTCGGTGTCGATTTCGCGGGCGACGGCAGAATCGATCCGCCGCTCTTGCTCAAGGCTCTGCACATCGCCGCGTCACGAGCGGGGGCCGAGTTCCGAGCGGGCGCCTACGTACGCGCCATCGATGTCGACGGCGATCTTGCCCGCGGCGTGGTGCTCGAAGACGGTGCGCGCATCGAGTCGCCCGTCGTCGTCGTCGCCGCGGGGAGTTGGTCGACGCTCGTCGTCGGCGTGCCGCTCGCTCCAGGCGCCGTGAAGCCGGCGCGGGGGCAGATCGCGCTGCTCGAGCTCGGCGAACCACCGATACGGCGCGTGATCGTCGGTCCGAAATGCTACCTCGTGCCGCGCGACGACGGCCGTGTCCTCGTCGG
The DNA here is from genome assembly GCA_035275365.1 of Polyangiaceae bacterium. Classification (GTDB taxonomy): domain Bacteria; phylum Myxococcota_A; class Polyangia; order Polyangiales; family Polyangiaceae; genus DASWDH01. The sequence goes on from DATEMX010000227.1 coordinate 4,410, forward strand.
CTCCACACTCGAGTTCGTCGGCTATCGCCGCGAGGTCACCGCGCGCGCCGTGCGCGATCTCTTGAATGCGGCCATCGAGCTCGTTCCTTGCCTGGCCGAGGCAACGCTCGGGCGAACGTGGTCCAACTTCCGCCCCTACACCGACGCCGGCACGCCTTTCATCGGCCCGACCCACGTGCGCGGCCTTTACTTGGCCACGGGTCACTACCGCAACGGGATCTTGCTCGCGCCCATCACCGCCGAAATCGTGCGCGCGCTCGCGCAGGGTACGCCGCCGCCCATCGATCTTGCGCCCTTCGCAGCCACGGCCGAATCTCGAACGTGAGATCGCGTCGCTATTTTCGCACAGCAGCGTAGAACGCGGCGTCGCGACGGCGCACGCGGAGCAGCATGTGACCATCGAGACCGGCCTGCGCCACTTGACCCGAGTTGGGCTCGGTCACGCCGTCGGCTTCGATGACGATGTCCCCCGTGCGGAGCCCCGCGCGATCGCCGGCCGAGCCGGGCAAGACCTGCACGATCGCTGCGAACGCGCGCGGTGGCAGCCCGAGCTGCACGGCCTGATCGGCCGAGAGATCGCGCATGGCCAGCCCGAGCCCCTGCGCGGGCGAAGCCTCTTGCTGCGCCGGCACGAGCGACAGCGGCGCCTCGGGACGCACCGCGAGCTCGACCTTGGTCGAATAGCGCTTGCCGCCGCGGACCACCTCGAGGAGCGCCGTTTGTCCAACGTCACGGGCGAGTAGCTCGCGGATGAGCTCCTGGGCGTCGCGGACGCGCTTGCCGTCGACCGCCGCGACGATGTCGCCCGGGCGGAGCTGCGCTTTCGCGCCGGGCCCGTCGGTGGCGACGCTGTTCACGAGCGCGCCGGCCGCAGGATCGACCTTGAGCTCCGGCGCGATCTCGGGGCTTACGTCTTGAATGCCTACGCCGATCCAAGCGCGCTGCACTCGACCGGTCTTGACGATCTGATCGGCCGTCCTCCGGCATAAGTTGGAAGGCACGGCGAAGCCGATGCCCTGTCCCCGCCCGACGATCATGGTGTTGATGCCGAGCACCTGCCCGTCGAGGTTGACGAGAGGGCCGCCCGAATTGCCCGGATTGATGCTGGCGTCGGTCTGCAAATAGTCTTCGACTTGGTTCACGCCCACGCCGCCGCGGCCCTTGGCGCTGACGACACCCGTCGTCACCGTGTATCCGAGACCAAAAGGCGAGCCGATGGCGACGACCCAATCACCCACGCGCACGCCGTCGCTGTCGGCGAATTTTGCGGGGACCAAATTCTTGGCGTCGACGCGAATGACGGCGAGATCGGTCGAGGGATCGCGTCCGATGAGCCGAGCCGGCAAGATACGGCCGTCGCGCAGCCGCACCGTGATCGAGAGCGCGTCTTCGACCACGTGGTTGTTGGTGAGAATCGCCCCCGAGTCGTTGAAGATGACGCCAGAGCCCATGCCGCGCTGGACGGCGGTTTCTCCGTTGGACGGGCTTTTGTACCAGCGAACGGCCTGCGACGATTGCTCGCGAACGCTGACCTCGACCTGCACGACGCTAGGGCTGACCTTTTCGGCGACCCCTGCAAATGCGTCGGAGAGGCGGCGCGCCTCGATCTGCGCGGCGTCATGGTCGGCCAAGGCTACGCGCGGGAACGAGAGCGCCGCGAACACGAGCAGAGGTGAAAGATGTGACCTCATGTGGAGAGATGGTAAGGCCACGCCGCCTCGAGAGCCAGCGAGTGTTCGATGCTCTCGAGGTAAAGTCCCTGTGCAGGCGCGGTCATCCCAAGGTCGGCGCGCGTCCCGCCGAGCAGGGCCTTGGCGATCGTCCCGAGCGGTAGCCGTCCGCGCGCGACGTCGAGGAGCGAGCCCACGATGATCCTCACCATGTTGTGCATGAAGGCATTGCCCACCACGTCGATGGCCAACACGCGAGAATCGCCGGCGAGGTGCTCGACGCGAACGTCTTCGATCGTGCGAACGGTGTACGTGCGTTCGTCGGAGCTCGAACGAAAGGCCGCGAAGTCGTGCGTCCCGACGAGGTGCGATGCCTCGGAGCGCAGGCTGTGGATGTCGAGGCGATGGGAGAAGCGCAGCGCCCGACCTTCCCACATGGGATCACGGAGGACGTCGCGCAAGACGAGGTAGCGGTAGTGCTTTCGTACGGTGTTGCCGCGCGGATCGCATCCGTCGGGCGCGCGAGCCGCCTGCCGAATGCCGATTTCGGAGGGCAGATGCGCGGAGAGGCCGAGCGCCCACCCCTTCGGCTCGATGTCGCGTGCGGGCGAAAACGCCACCAATTGGCCGCGCGCGTGCACGCCGGCGTCGGTGCGGCTCGCGCCGCGCACTTCGGATACCGATGGGTCCATCGCCTGAACGGCGCCGAGCAACTCGCCCGCGACCGTTCGCACTCCGTCTTGCTTCGCGTAGCCCGAGAATGGGCGACCGTCGTAGGCGACCGTGAGAAGAATCGAGGTCATCGGACGGCCAGATCCGAAAGGCGTCTACTGAACCGTGATGTCGAGCGTTACGTCGAGCAGGCCCGCGTCGTTGACCGTCCCCGCGCCGCCGCCGCTCGCGTTCGCAGCGCCGCTCGAGCCACCCGCACCCGCGGAACCACTCGCTCCACCGGCGCCTCCCGCACCAGCCGTCGTCGAACCGCCCGCGCCCGCCGGCGTGGTCATGATGACGCTGGCCGACGAGTCTCCCGCTGACTGCACGCAGTTGCCCGCTTCGGCGGGGCAGACCGGCGTCACGCCGTCCGTGTCGCAGGCCGACACGAAGCCTGCCCCGAGAAGCGACAACGAGGCTAGCGCAGCGCGGAAGACCCGTTCGTTCATTTGCCTTCCCTAGGAACGAAGGACAGAGGCACCTGCGCCTCGACACATCCCCCGGTGGGCGGAGGGAATTTGGCCGACCGGAACATGCCGATCACACAATTCGAGACCTCGGCTGAATGGATCGCGTCTTGCGCGATCGAGGCGCCGCAAACGTTGCCCTGGGGATCGATGCGCACGCTGACGGTGAGTTTGCCTTGCAACGCCGAGTTGACGCGGAGCGCGCGCTCGTAGCAAGGACGCGCGCTGCCCGCGCGCGCAGAGAGAGCGGAGTTCATGGCGCTGTTGCCAGAGCCGCTGCACTTGTTGCTGCAGGGCGTGTAGTTGGTGGTGGCGACGCGAACGCCGCCGCTGTCGACCACCGGAGCGGCTGCATCCTCTTCGGGGGGCGGAGGGGGCGGAGCTTCGACCAATGTCGGCGCCGTGGCTACGGTAGGTGGGGGCAAGGTCGCGACCGGCGGCTCGCTCGTGCCTTTCAGCTTCCAGCACACCAATCCGCCAATGGCCGCAACGAGCACGATGACCGCGATGATGTAGATGGCTCCGCCTGAGCTCTTCGGCGGCGGACTGGAGGGGGCAATCGACTCGGGCATAGGGAGTTTACCTTGGGGTTCTGCGGCTGGGGGCGGGGCGCCGAGTATACAGAAACGGCTGTTAGCGTAGGTAAAAACTGAGGGAGGTGTCGCCGTAAGTGCGAGTGCTGGAAAGCTCGAGTCCCACGACCTTGGGGGCCGGCGAAGGTGAACCATGCTCGAGCACCAGCCGGCCCGAACCGTCCAACGACGGAGCGAGGCCGAGGTTGAGGGCTTTTTCGAGGGGCGCGGCGAACGCGCCCGCTCGCACGTCGGCATAGGGGGGATCCATGAAGATCAAGTCGAAGGCGCCCTCGCCCCAAGACGCGGTCGAGAGCGCCCGTTCGACCCTGAGGGGCAGGACAGTGGCCTGGTTTGCCAGGCCGAGGGCGCCGATGTTCGTCCGGAGCGCGCGGAGCGCAGTGCCCTTCGCTTCGACGAAAGTCGCTCGCGAGGCGCCCCGCGAAAGGGCCTCGATGCCGAGCGCACCGGTGCCCGCGAAGAGGTCGAGCACGCGGGCACCCTCGATATCGCCCAAAATGGAGAAAAGCGCCTCGCGCACACGATCGGCCGTCGGCCGCGTCGCTGCTCCGGCGGGCGCGACCAGCGTGCGACCGCCCAAGCGACCCGCGATGACCCGCATCTCAGAATGTCATCTTCAAATGCACGCGGGCGTCGGTGCTGCCCACGCTCGGAGCAATGGTAATGCGCGAGTGCGCGCCCGCTTGAGCCGAACCCTTGTCGGTCGCCAAAAGGAAGATCCCGGCTCCCGCCGCAACGGCCCCGACGCCGAAGAAAGCGTACTGGAGCGTCTGGAACGTCGTTTGTTGACTGCAAAAGTCCCGCATTTCGGTGGGCGAGGCGGCCCCCATCACTTTCACGTCCACGCCCGCGCGCGCCTGCTCGCACGGGTCGACGCCGCTCTTGAGACCCTGGCGATAGTGGTCGACGCGCTCGTTGGTGTCGATGTCATGCACCCTCACGACCGAGTAGAGGCCCGCGGCGATGAGCACGCCACCGAGCCCGACACCGGCCCATCCGACGGTGGAATGTCCGCTCCCACGGCTCTCGGTCACGAATTCTTCGGAATACAGCGAAGCATGCCCGCCACCGTTCGGCCGCGAAGCGAGCCCGAGAAGCGCCACGGGCTGCGCGGGTTCGGGGCTCGGGCTCCTCGGTGGCTCGACCAGCCTCGCGAGGGCCCCCTCGACGACGATGCGGAGCCCCTCGTCGCCCGGCGTGGCGAGGTTGCTGCTGTAAGTGAGGTCGACGCGCGAAGGCGCGCGTCCCTTTTCCCAATAGTGCAATTCGGCAGCCACTAGATATCGACTGGCAGCGGCTTTGACGCTACCCCAAATGTAGCGATCAGCATGAATCTGATCGGCGATCTTCGCCTGGCACGCCACATCGGGAACGCTGCCGCATTTCAAACCGAGCGTCAGCACCTCGAGCGCGAAATCGCCGTCGGAGAGCGAATATCCGCGCATCGCACGAACGCGGTTCCGTAGCGCTGCCGTGAGCGCGTCGGCCTGCTCTTCGACGTCGTCGGATTGGATCGCCACGACGTGCAGCGGAGCGATCTGCGGGCCAGGCGCTTCGGCTCGAAGGGCCGTCGAGAAGACGACTTGCGCGATCCCCGTGGCGGAGCAAACGAGGCGGCGATGCAAAAGCGGGGACATCGAGGGGAGGCCCAGTCTAAATCAGAGTTTGCGATTCGCGAATACTCTGCACATTTCGAACGAAGCCCGCGACGAGGAGGGCCCTCAGCCCAGCTCGACCTTGCTCCACATGGCCCGTCGAATTCGCTCTTTTTGGCCGTCGGCGCGGGTCACGAGGCGCACGGCACTCCACGCCGCCAAGAGCTCCCCTTCCTGCCCCAGAGCGGGAAGCACGGTGCTCCCAACCAGCAGCGTGCGGCCAATGGGGCCGCGCACCGGTTCGCCCGCCAACGACAAATAGGGTGCCCCGTCGACGCGCCACTGGGCGGCCATCGGCAGAGGCGTGGGGGAAGCGCCCTTCAGGTGGATGCGCTCTACGTCTTTCTTGAAGGCGACCCCTCGCCCCGGGCCGGCATCAGGGAGGGCCGCGAACGACCAGAGTGGACGCCCATCGTGAGGCGAATCGACGACCACGATATGCCGGTGTAAGTCCGGAAAGGCTCGCCCCAGCGCCTCGAGGACGCGTTCGCGGGCGACGCCGTCGAGCGGCATCGCAGTCGATTCGTGGGGGATGAGCGCCTCGACGACGAGCAAGCTCTCGCCGCGAGCCTCTTCGGGCGCTTCTGGTTCCAAGGCGGGGTTCATCCGCACCACGTGGAGCGCCAGCTCGCTGCCTTTGCTCGGAACGACGATGGCTTCGCGACCGAGAGGCTCGGGCAATCCCTCCGAACGAACGACGATGGATACGACGAAGCGCGAGCGAGCGGCCACGACCGCCGGCCAATCGCGTTCGGCTCGCTTCAGGATTCCTTTCCCTTGCGAAAGCTCGGCGAGTCGTTCCCCCGTGCCGTCCGATACCACGAAGCCCGCTCCGGTGACGCTGGCCTCGCCGTCGATGAGCACCCCCGACACGCCGCCTCGGTCGACGTCGATACGCACGGCGCGTTCGGAGAGCCTGCATGTACCGCCGTGCGCTTCGATGCGTTCGAGTAAAAACTCCGAGAGCTCGTCTTCGCCGCGCGAAAGTGCGTGAACGCCGCGCGACCACGAGCCGTGCAATCGGGCGAGCGCCAACGCGGGCAACGCCTCTTCGTGCGAGTGCGCCGCGAACGCGACGAGATGCTTGGTGAGAGCCCGGTAGGCGTGCGTCGCGGGGAGATCGCCCAGCAGATCGAACCCCGGTTCGGCCCGCGCGTAGGGAAGGTTGGCAACGAGACGGCCCGTCTCGCGCCGCTCCCAAAAAGTTCCCGGAGGCCACACCGCGTCGTGCTCGAAGACCGCGTCGACCGCGGCGTTCGCCCGCCCGAGCTCCGCGTAGAGCTCGTCGATGACGCGGCGCACTTCCGGGAATTCGCGTTCGATCTCGCGCTCGAACAGCTTGAGATCGGGCGGCAAATCGATCCGGCGATCCGACAAAAGAAGCTGGACCATGGGGTCGAGCGGCTCGGCGCGGCGCCGAAAGGTCTGCGTTTGAGCGAGCTCGACGAGCACCCGCTTCCACGCGGGCGACGACGCAAAGAGCATCGTGAACGCGTTACGGCGCAAGACGTGCCGATCCCAACGATACGACGGCGGCCGCTGCCCTTGACCGAGGACGAGCACCCTAAAATCACGCCGGGACAGGAGGGCCCCCGCCACGAGCGCGCCGAGCGAACGGCCCAACACCACCACGTCGTAGTGCTTG
>DATEMX010000228.1:0-12668 GCA_035275365.1 Polyangiaceae bacterium
GGCTTCAAGACCGTGTCGAAATAGCGGTCGACCGCCCGGACGAAGAGCGCGTGCTTGTCGCCGAAGGCGCCGTATAGGCTCTGCCGCCCGAGTCCCGTCGCTTGCTCGAGCTCGACGAGCCCAGTCGCGTCGTAGCCGAGCCTCCAGAAGACGGCCATGGCGCGGCTCAGGACCTCGTCAGAGTCGAAACCGCGGGGCCGTCCAACCATCGCAGGACCCATTTTGCCAATTTTGACCGAAAAGTCAATTATGGGGGAGGGGACTCTGGCGGCCGCCCCGATTTGCCTTCACAATCTGCAGAACTTCCGCTGCGCGACGATTCATGAACTGGGCAGCAAGCCGCGTTCCACTATGAGCTCATCGACGGACATTCGAACGTCCGCTGCTAGCGCGACCGCGCGCATATACCTCTCGCGAGGGCGCCCACTTCTCGTCAGGGCAGGTTGAGAAATGCGGGGAGACCGTTGTCGCCGGTAAAGGGCAAGTGTTCGCGAAAATATAGGACATAGGTATCAGCCTGATTGCCTTTGATCTCGATTCCCGGCTCCCACGGGAGTTGGGAAGCTTGGTCGCGGAAGTACCTCTCGCGCAAATCAAGGAGCTTCGCGACCTCCGATTCGCCCGACAGGCGCTTGGAGACTCCACGGGTGAACCGTTGGTCGTCTGAAATGAGTAGCTTTTCGATAGGAGTCGCCAATGGCCATTCGTACGGGGCAACGCTCGATACTGGTCCGAACCCGATGCCTATCTCGACCCGTAGGTCCCCTACGACTGGCTGGCTCGCCGCGTAGAGCTTCTGACCAAGCCTCAGCCAAATAGCCTCGTTGGCTTTGAGCTCGGGCGCTCCATTCGGACACCCAAGCGCATGTTCGCCATCGAAGAGTCCAATAAAGCCACCGTCGCTGGCACCGCTGGACGTGCAAGTTCGAACCAACGATGGCAGATCGTCGTACTGGATTGAGTCGGCGAGTGACTTCTCATCCGTCTCGTCGAGCACGCCGGTGTGAATGGCCCGCCATCGTGCAAAACGATCCTCCTCCCACGTTCTCACCCAATATCGACAGTTGCCGTCGACGTAGATGTACGGTTGACCAAGCTCGACGTTCACCGCGCCGAACACCTGATCGCCCGGAACGAGATAGGAAATGGCGAGTCGTATTGCGGACGAGCCTTCACACAGGTGCCTCGTCGGAGCAGCGCCAGCATTGCCACTTTGTGTCCCCGACCCTCCGCAAGCCAAGGTATTGGCCGCGAGAATGATCAGAGCGATGCCGCGATCGGCCATTTTAGGGCGGGTTGCAGTTGTCGATCTTTAGGATGTCGGTGTCCTTGGAAAAAGTCGTGTTATAGTTGTTCTTGTAGGACAACGAACCTCGACCATCGGGACCCGTAGCCGGCTCATACGCAGTGAGTGCCGCGTTCCACGGCTCGTTGACTTGGTTGGGACCCTGCGAGGACCCCAATTGCCACTATCGGGGTCCCAAGCTCAGTCGGAGGGAGCCTAACCAGGGCCGATCCACACGTCAATCGAAAATCTGACGCCTGGCCACCCGCCGTCGACACTGAGGAGAGAGGGAAATCCAAGCCGATGTGCGCAAGGTAGAACTCGGGATTGATGTCGTGGCGTTCGCACGTCGCGATGAGCGAGAGGAGCTCCACGAGACCTTCTTTGCCGCACAAGCAGAAGATTGAAGCCGGACGCGTGAATGTAACGCTCGGAACGATCATCGAGTGCGAGTTCCTCCGGGAAGAACCGGAATCGGGGTGGTCTCGGGATCCCAAGAGCTAGCGTGACACTGTCCGTAGGAACGCAGCGGTGCTCGGCGTCGCCTTGGCAATCAAACCCGTGATGATGTGGACGGCTTACTTCTTGGCGGGTAGGCGGCCAGGCGCGAGCGACTCGTCGAGGAGCTCGGCGATCTCGCTCGAGCCTTCGCCGCGCAGTTGGCGGGTGGTGTCGAGCATGTGCTTGAGGAGCGCGCGGTTGTCGAGCACGCTCATCGACTGCATCTCGAGGGCGCCGATGCGATCTTCCGGCGTGAACGCGCCTTCGGTCTTCTCCATCGACAGCTTGTCGGGATCGTAGGCCGAGAATTCGGGCCGCGTTTCGACGATGGTGTAGTCGTCGCCACGGCGGAGCTCCACGGTGACGCTGCCGCTTACGGGCGTCGCGACCCAACGGCGCAAACCGTCTTTGAGGAGCATCGCCTCGGGATCGTACCAGCGCCCCTGGTAGAGCAGGCGGCCGAGCCGACGCCCGGAGGTGAAGTAGAGGTCGAGCGTGTTCTCGTTGTGCACGGCCGAGAGCAACCGCTCGTAGCAGAGGTGGACGAGCGCCATGCCGGGCGCTTCGTAGATCCCGCGGCTCTTGGCTTCGATCACGCGGTTTTCGATCTGATCGCTCATGCCGAGCCCGTGCCGGCCGCCGACGGCGTTGGCTTCGAGAAAGAGCGGGGCGAGCTTGTCGAATTTCTTTCCGTTGATGCTCACCGGGACGCCCGCTCGAAATTGCACGGTGACGCCCTCGGGCGCAATCTTCTCGCCTTCACGCCAGAAGGGCCGACCCATGATGGGCTCGACGATGTTCATTCCTTTGTCGAGGTGCTCGAGGTCTTTGGCCTCGTGGGTGGCGCCGAGCATGTTGGAGTCGGTGCTGTAGGCCTTCTCGGTCGACATCTTGTAGGGGAGATCGATCGACGCGAGATACTCCGACATTTCTTTGCGGCCGCCGAACTGCTCGACGAAGGCGGCGTCGAGCCACGGCTTGTAGACCTTCAAATCGGGGTTGACGAGCGTGCCATAGCGAAAGAAGCGCTCGATGTCGTTGCCGCGGTGCGTGCTGCCGTCGCCGAAGACGTGCACGTCGTCCTCGCGCATGGCGCGGATGATGAGGGTCGCCGTGACGGCGCGCCCGAGGGGGGTCGTGTTGAAGTATTTTTTGCCGCCCGTCGTGATGTGGAACGCGCCGCATTGCAGGGCGGTGAGCCCCTCCATGGCGAGCGGTTCGCGGCAATCGATCATCCGCGCGCCGTCAGCGCCGTGCGTCGTGGCGATTTCGGGGATCGTGGCGACGTCGCTCTCGTCGGGCTGGGCCAGATCGGCGGTGTAGCAGTGAACGACGAGGCCCTTGCGCGAGAGCCACGCGACGGCGGTGCGCGTGTCGAGGCCTCCCGAGAAGGCGATGCCTACTTTGGTGCCGGCGGGCGGGAGCGAATGATAGATGCGACCCATGGGTGGGGAGGACCAAACATCGAAGCGGGCTCCGCGTAAAGGCAAAAAGAACGGCGGGCTCGTCACCGCCAGGCAACGGCCGTCAGCCGAAGACGACGAGCTTGGCTCCGGATTCGACGGTGTCGCCCGGCTTGACGAGCACCTCGGCGATCGTCGCGGCGTGGAGAGCGCGGAGCTCATTTTCCATCTTCATCGCTTCGATGACCACGAGCGGAGCGCCCAGAGCGACCGAGTCGCCCTTTGCCACGAGGACGCGGACGATGCGGCCCGGCATCGGTGCGGAGACGCCCTGGCCCCGCGTCCCGGCGGACTTCTGACGCGAGCTCGTTTGGGCTCGCGAGCGATCGGTCTCGACGATGGCCGTTCCGCGCGCGCCGAGCCCGGCGTACGAAACTTCGGGCGACGCGCTGGCGAAGGTGAGATCGACGACGCGCCCGTCGATACGAAGGGAGAGGGCGCCTTCGACCGAGCACGCATCGACGTCGAGCTTTTGTCCCGCGATCTCGACGTTCCAACGGCCATCGGGTAGAGGCTTGACGTCGACGGGCACCTCACGCTGGCCGAGCGTGACGAAGTAGCGCATAGGGGCGCGCGGAGCCTAACACGCGGTCAGCGGTGGGTCGCGTGCCGCTTTTACCACGCGGCCTACCAAAGGCGGCGCGGGCACGCGTTCCCGACGTGAGTTAGGTTCATTCCATGCGGGCGATGACCGCCTTCGAGACGCATCCCCTCGAGAAAGCCAACGTCGCGCTCGATCGTCTGAGCAAGGGGCAGGTCGATGGTGCAGCGGTCCTCGTGCCGTAAGTAGCTCAGTGGCGGAACGCGATCACGATCACCGCCGCCCTCCTCGCCGTGCTCGATGGCGGATCGGCGATTCTCACCTCCGCCGCGCAGCTTCTCGCCTGCGGGCGCAGCTTCTCGCCGCCACCCACCATGCACGTTGCGCCTTCGGTGCAGCCAGGCGGCGGGGGCGCGCGATGTCGTCCGGGGTGCTGAAGCGCCCCGGACGACCGGGGCGCCTCTTCGATCGGGTAGCGAAGAACTGGTGAAGTTGTGTTTGGAGCTAGAGTGCACTCAGGAAGGCGACGAGATCCTTTTCCTCTTGCGGCGTGTAGACGAAACCGAGTTTCTCTTCGTAGAGGTGTACGACATCGAGCAGCGATTTGGCGATACCGTTGTGGAAATAAGGGGCACGCGCCGCCAACCCCCGGAGCGAGGGTACCTTGAATCGGTTCAGCGTCGCCCAGGTGCCGCCGCCGGAGCCGGCCCTACCCGGATCGGTCGTCTGCTTGATTTCGCCCGTGGAAGTGCGAACGAGCGTGTAGAGCGGCATGCCCGCTTCGCGCTTGTCGGCGTCGGAAGCACCGACGTCGAAGAGCGTGCCGTTCACGTTGCTGCCGTTGTTGGCCGCGTTGTGGCAACCGCCGCAAGATCGGCCGCCTGCGTTCGTCGCGTTGAAGAGCGCCTGACCGCGGGCGATTTGGCGACGATGCGGGTTCGACCCGCAGCCCCGCGGAACGTCGCGCCCGCGACCGTGTGAGCATGAGTCCTCGGCCCAGGCATCGAACAAGTCGAACGGACCGCTCACGAATGCTTGGCTTGCGAGGAGCTCTGGTCCTCCGCGAGCTCCGCATTTGTCGAGTCGCCCCGCGCCGTTGGCGTTCAATTGGGCGAATGAAAGCTGGCTTTCGTAGGCGACGATGGCGTCGATCACTTGCGTCGGCGCGGGAGAGCCTTGTTGAGCGCCGGTGATATTTCCCGCGACCTGCGCCACGAGACCTGCCATGGGAGGCGGAGACGCCGATTGACCGTTCTGGGAGTGCCAGCCGACGTTCAACGCGAGATGGAAATTGGAGGTGGCCAGTGGACGGCGGAAGAATTCGAAACGGGTCGCACTTCCACCCGCGCGCAGCGGGTCGTCGACGGCGCTAATCGTATACTCGGCCGTTGCCGGGCGATTCGAGCCACGGCGAAAGAGCCCTTTGCGCAGCATGCTGTAGGACGCGTAGCGCGCCTCTGGCGTCGAGACGTCGGCGCTCGCGCTGTTCGCGTCGAGCGGGTTGAAGAGCGGAGCCACGCCGCCGGTCTTCGCGAAAAGGGACTCGATCTGAGCCGGACTGATGCTCCACCCCGACTCGGGCAAGTGGCAGGTGCCGCAGGAGCGGCCGTTCGTGCCCTGCGGCTCGTGAAACTCATTTTCGAGGTCGACAAACCCTGCCGCGCTGAACGTCGCGGCCGCACCGCTCCGGTTTGCGAAGGGGATGTTGTTTTCGAGCTGTCCTTCGAGTCGCTGTGTCGTCTCGTCGAGATTCTCGGAGAGTAGCGCTTCGCCACTGCAGGCCGGCGTGCCCGCTGCGACGAGCATTGCGAGTAGCAATCGGCTGCTGCCCTCGGCGGCCATCCTACAAGTATGATCGAGGAGCAGCTCAATGTGTTCTTTCATCGAAGAAAACCTCCGCTGTGCTGGTTTCTCCCCCCCTGAATCAAGAGTTAGACGATCCTGCTCGTGATTGTCGACCAGGATGAATGCCGACGCAATTAGAATGTGTACAAAGCAATGTGTACAAAGCGACGACAATTCATTCGATGGTCACTTTGTTGCAGGAGAGCGCCTCGAGCCAGAGCTCGAAGTTCGGTTCGAGCACGTGCCATACTGGCTTCCAGTACACGCCCGTCGCCTCCATCGCGACGTGCGTGCGCCTTCTCTTCGAGCCAGCTGATAACTCGAGCGGGCCCGTCGTCGTCTCGAAGGTGCGGACCTCCTCGGCGACCTTGCCCTCTTCGACGATGCGCGCGCATGTCACCACCGAGTGCTGATGCACATCGAGGTTGATGCACATTGAGGTTGTTATCGAGGGTTGAAGAGGGCGAGGCGCCGTGCGATTTGAATGACCATCACGCATTTGCCGATCGCGTGGCGGAGCGGATGGGAGTCTAGGATGCCCTGGCTGTTTCGAGCGTCATCCGCGACCGAGGCCGCGCATCGTGCAACCGCTTGAGCTGCTCAAAAGTGCAGCCCAAGAGGGCGAAACGCTCACTTGACCGAGGCGGTAAAATGCGCTATTCGTGGACTCCGTCCGTGGCGGTGGCGCTTTCTCGCCGAGGCTGTCACTTTCGTGGGAAGGATATGAACTAGATGTCGCGAGAATGACCGTCGTTTCGTGTTGCCGAGGGGGCCGGCAACCGTCGAGTTGTCAATGCTTGAAGAGCCCTCAGTGAATCGCTTCCTAGTGATCTCCGGCGGGCCTTTTGGTCACGTGGGTTGATGCCGTTCGGGCGATGTACCGCCCGGTAGCGTTGGAGGCGAAGGTGTTGTCGGAGCAGTCCGAGAAATTCCGGGACATTGCCGAGCTTGGCAAAGGTGGAATGGGCGACGTGTTTTTGACCGTCGCGCCTGGTCCAGCTGGTTTCAACAAGCTGCTCGTGGTCAAGCGGCTCCGACATTCGCTGGCCAGCGATCCCGAGTTTCTGCGGATGTTCCTCGACGAAGCGCGCCTCGCCGCACGGCTGAACCACCCCAACATCGTCCAGACCTACGAAGTTGGATTCGACGGGGCACGGCACTTCATCGCCATGGAGTACCTGCAGGGCCAATCTCTCTACCGACTTCTCCGTCGCGCCGCTACGTCGGGGGGGGTTCCTTTGGATATGCATCTGCGCGTCATCGCAGACGCGCTGGCGGGTCTTCACGATGCTCACGAGCTCACGGACTACGATGGAACACCGCTCGAGATCGTTCACCGCGACTTCTCTCCGCCGAATATCTTTGTCCTATATGACGGCCAGGTGAAGCTCGTCGATTTCGGTATTGCCAAAATGGCCGGCAGCCATGAGACGAGGGCCGGCATTTTCAAAGGAAAGATACAGTATATTTCCCCCGAGCAATACGTCGGGGGGGCCATCGACCGGCGTGCAGACATCTACTCGGCGGGGGTCATGTTATGGGAGGCGGCGACACGGCGGCGAATGTGGAACGACGTGGGCGATCTCATCGTGATGCAACGCGTGGCGAGCGGCGACGTCCCGCTGCCTAGCTCGGTTCAGCCGCAGGTCCCGAAACGCCTTGAAGCGATTTGCATGAAGGCACTGGCGGTACGAAAAGAAGATCGCTATTCCACCGCTGCTGCCATGCAGACCGATATCGAGGATTTTTTGCTGGAGATGGGCTCGCGGGTCTCGGCTCGCGAAGTCGGAACACTCACCGCCAAAATGTTCGCGGACGCGCGCGCCCACGTCAAAATCCTTATCGAAGACCAACTGAAGATCCTGCGGGAACATTCGGGGTCTCACACCATCGTCCCGCTGGTGATTCATGGCACAAGCGTTAGCGTGGATCCCCCCGAATCCCAATCGTATCCTGCCTTGGCGCCACGTCCGTCGCGCCGCAGAGTCGTGGCTGGGGCAGGAGTCGGATTTGCCCTCCTGCTCGGCGTCCTCATGTGGTGGTGGTCGAGTTCGCCGAGCGCCGGCGACGCAACGCTAGTGGGCGCAAAAGAGGGCCAGGCTAACGCCGCACCGATCGCACCGGTGGAGACAAGTCCTCTCCCCGTCACGAGTCCACCCCCCGCGCACGTGAGATTCACGGTGGAGGCGGTTCCTAAAAACGCCAGCGTCAGTATCGACGATGTATGGTTGCCCCCCAATGCCCGGGTCGTGGAGATGACAAGAGACACTGTCCTGCACAAGATCCGGGCCGAAGCGCTCGGGTACCGAGCCAAGACGGAATGGGTTCGGTTCGATTCGGCCGATGTTACCGTTAAGATCAGCTTGGAGCCGCTGACGCCATCGCGGAAAGGGCGCAGAGAATTGCCTGGGGAAGGGAGAGCGACGTCCCCGCCGCCCGTCGCCGGCGAGACGTCGATCGCACCTCCAGCGGTAGCGCCGCCGCCGCCCGCTCCACTCCAGATTCGCGAGATCGAAGCGCCAACGCAACGACCAGCATCCGCTCAACCGCTGGACACCGGTGACCCATGGAAGAAGTAACGCGATGGCCGGCGATCGTTTGCCTGGGAGCGATTCTCTTGGCGCCGAGCGGCGTCGCGGCGCAGTCAGCGCCCCACGAGGGTCCGCGACTGGCCCAGGCAAGCGGGGCCAGCAACGAACACGCGCAAGAAGCGCGTTCCCGATACGAACGGGGCCTCCAGCTTTACAACGAAGGAGCCTCCGAGGGGGCGCTGGTCGAATTCGAGAGAGCCTACCAGCTCGCGCCGTCCTATAGGCTCCTCTACAACATCGCGCTCATCCGCCTTCAACTAAACGACTACGCACGAGCGCTCGGTGCGTTTCAAGAGTACTTGGCCGAAGGGGGAACCGACATCTCGTCCGTTCGAAGGAGCGAGGTCGAACGGCACTTGGCCGCCTTGAGAAGCAAGGTCGGCCGCGTAGAGCTGATCAGCAGCGCGCGAGGTGCCGAGGTCTTGGTCGATGACGTCGTCGTCGGGAAGGTCCCCCTTGCGGAGCCGCTGGTACTCAATCCCGGTCGCAGGCGCGTCACGATCACGCGCGGCGGACTGAGCTCCTCTGCGGTGGTCGCCGTCGCAGGACAGGATGCTTCGAAGATCGAGTTGTCGCTCGATTCTCCGCGCCCTCAGTCAACGACGGGAGCCCTGGTCGCGCTCTCGCCCAGCCGGACCCCCGCCTACGTCTCATGGAGCGTCACCGTCGCCCTGGCTGCCGCCACGACCGTGGTCGGAATTCTCGCCCTCGACGCCATGTCCGATTTGGACAAGGAGCAGGCGAAGGTGCCGACCACACGAGCGCGGCTCGACGCCGCCCACTCGAAAATGATGCCGCTCGCGGTTGCGACCGATATTCTGGCGGGCGCCACTGCGATTGCGGGCGCCACTGCATTGTATTTCACGTTGAGCAAACCATCGACCGAAACGTCGCTACGGCAAGGCGGTACGCGCGTAGGTTTCGGGTTCACGACACTGCAACTCGAACATCGCTTTTGAAATCGGACGCGCATCGGACACCATCGCTATGAATAATCGAGTTTCGCTGCTTCAACGACGATTCGGGGCGATGCTCGTGGCCGCGAGCATCATCTGGTGCGGGTGCTCGCTCATCGCCTCCCACAAGAACGTCGACCAATGCAAAAAAGACAGCGATTGCAGCTCCTTTTCCGGGATGATTTGCAGCGTGGCCGAGCGCGTTTGCGTCCCCGCGACGCAGGCAGGATCCCCCGACGCGGCAGGCGGCGGCGACGCGCCGGAAGACGGCGCGTGCCGGGGAACGCGACAAGACGCGAGCTGCTTCGCCTGCTCGGCCCAGACGGAGAATGAACTGCTCAACGCGTGCTCGTCCAGCACGTGTGGACCGTTCGACAACGTTAAGCGAATTGCCGGATTCCAAATGGGTCAGCCTCTCCGGCCTCCGATTCCGGTCTCCAACCCAATGCCCGATGCCGCGCCGCCTTCTGATGCGGGCTCGCCGGCCAGCGCGGGCGACGCCGGCCGCCCGTCGACTAATGCGCGCTGCAGCGAGCTCGTTCCGCCGCCGCTCTACTTGATGGCTTCGAGCGCATTCACACTCATCCTGAAGACGTTCTCTCAGGCGCTCGCCTCCGAGGTGACGCTCGTCTACAAATACGACACCTCTTGTCCTAGCCTCGATTCGATTCTCACGGGGGACACCAAAATCAAAGGGACCGCGGTTTACTGGTCCGGCGACCGGCAGCTCGAGTGTGACGTCGATCAGCCCACCTTGGCCCAGATCGGCGGATGCGACGTCTCGCCGGGGGCGTGCGTTCCGGGATTCATCGGCTCGTCCAATTTGGTCGACGAGCCCGGACCGATCCAGGTCTTCATGTTTACCGTTCCGAGGGCATCCACTCAGACATCCATCAGCGCCGAGGCTGCTTACAACGTATGGGGATTCGGCGGAGATTCGGGCGTGGAGCCATGGGTCGCCCCGCAGCTTATTTTCAAACGATTCTTCGATTCGGGCGTGCAGCAAGTCATCTCGGGGACGATCCGGCTTCCGATGAACGCATGGCGCGGGACTGCCATCAAAGGGTCGAGCGAGATGAAGCCTGCCCTGATCGCCTCGAGCGATCCGGAGCGCACCATCGGCATCACATCCGCCGACCAGGCCGACTCGCAAGACGCTCGCGCGAATCTGCGGACGTTGACCTATCAACATTACGAGCAAAATTGCGGCTATCTGCCCGACTCCGGACCGGGCAGCTTCGACAAGAAGAACGTGCGCGACGGCCACTACACGGTGTGGGCGCCTTACCACTTTTATTCGCGCAGATCAGATCGCATGAACGATCCCCGCATCGCGAACGTCATCAATTACTTCACCGGCGCCAAGCGATTGCCCAATCCAAATACCGACCTCATCACCACCTTGAAGCAAGGCGGTCTCGTTCCCTCTTGCGCGATGCGGGTCGAGCGAGAAAAAGAGGGCGCGATCATACGGCCCCACAAACCGTCCCCCTCGTGCGGCTGCTATTACGACGTTACCTCGCCGGGCGGGTTTACCCCGCCCGAGTGCGCGAGCTGTCGAACGGATCGCGACTGTCCTGTGGAGCGCCCGATCTGCAGTTTTGGCTATTGTGAACCCGACTGAGCGCTCGACCCACGCGGCCTACCAAAGGCGGCGCGGGCACACGTTCCCGACGTGAGTTAGGTTCATTCCATGCGGGCGATGATCCTCGAGCACCCAGGACCCGCCGCGAGCGAGCCCCTCCGCCGGGTCGAGCTCGAGACTCCTGCGCCCGGGCCGGGGATGCTGGTGGCGCGCGTCGTCGCCTGCGGTGTCTGTCGCACCGATCTGCAGCTCGTGGAAGGCGACATCCAGGCGCGCGCGCTGCCGATCGTGCCCGGCCACCAAGTGGTCGGGCTCGTCGAGGCCGTGGGGGCGGGCGTCACCGGCTTCCAGGTGGGGCATCGCATCGGGGTCGCCTGGTTGGGCGGTGCAGATGGCTCTTGCGTGCAATGCCGCGCCGAACGGGAGAACCTGTGCGAGCGAGCCACATTTACCGGATGGGACTCGAACGGAGGGTACGCCTCGCACATCGCGGTGCGTGCCGACTTCGCCTTGCGAATTCCGGAAGGCTTCCAGGATCTCGCAGCAGCGCCTCTCCTTTGTGGCGGCGTGATCGGCTACCGCTCGCTCGAGCGGTCCGGCATCAAGCCGGGTGGCAGGCTG
The DNA here is from genome assembly GCA_035275365.1 of Polyangiaceae bacterium. Taxonomy (GTDB): domain Bacteria; phylum Myxococcota_A; class Polyangia; order Polyangiales; family Polyangiaceae; genus DASWDH01. The sequence continues at coordinate 11,389 of DATEMX010000228.1, forward strand.
GGTCTCTACGGCTTCGGTGCCTCGGCGCTCATCACCATCCAGGTCGCGCGCCATTGGGGTTGCCGGGTCTTCGTTGCGACACGCTCGGTGCGGGAGCGCGAGCGAGCCCGCGAGCTCGGAGCCGAATGGACGGGGGAGTACGCAGAGAAGCCGCCGGAGGCGCTGGACGCCGCCATCACATTCGCGCCCTCGGGGGACGTCGTTCGCTCCGCGCTCCGCGCCCTCGACCGCGGCGGCACCGTCGCCATCAACGCCATCCACCTCGATCGGATCCCGGAGCTACCCTACGAGGAGGTGTGGTGGGAGCGCAACATCGTCAGCGTGGCCAACTTCACGCGCCGTGATGCACGAGAGTTTCTGGAGCTGGCAGCCAAGATTCCCATCCGCACCGCCTTCGAGACGCATCCCCTCGAGAAAGCCAACGTCGCGCTCGATCGTCTGAGCAAGGGGCAGGTCGATGGTGCAGCGGTCCTCGTGCCGTAAGTAGCTCGGTGGGAACGCGGAGGTGCGGCGAAGATTTGGGTGGACCGTTCCACGACGCTTTGGACACTCCTTTCGATGTGACACGGATGACCGCCATGACAGTCGAGCCGAAAGCGAAGCGAACCGTCCGGGGCCGCACGCGGGCGCACCGCGGGCGATCGGCTCTTGCCCTCGTGGCCTGCGCCGCGGTGGCTCTGGCGTGCGCATCCGAGGGGGACGACGCTCCCGGAGCGACGTCGCACGACGCGGCCGGGCGACCGCCCGACACGGGCGCATCGTTCGTCGACCAGGGCACTACCGAAGCGTCGTCCACCGAGGCGTCGACCGGGCCGACGAGCGACTCGTCGAGCCAGGCTGAGGCGTCCGTCAACGACGGCGGCGTCGAAGCGGAAGCGGGCCAGCCGCCGGCGTTCGATCGCGATGCCGTGCGCGCTATCGTCACCAAGGTCGCCGAATACCAGCTGTCGCTCTACAAGACGACCGCCAGCAACGATTGGATCGACGCGACCTTTTACGCGGGCCTCATGGCGGCCTACAAGACGACGTTGAAACCGAGCTTGCTCGACGCTGCCAAGCGCTGGAGCGCGAGCCACCAATGGGCGCTCTACTCGAGCGACACGCGGTTCGCCGACAACCAAACCTGCACGCAGACCTACCTCGAGATCTACGAGCTCGACGCGGCGCCGGCCAACGCGTTCATGTACCAAACGGCGCAAGCGGCGTTCGACGCCATGATCGCCGCTCCGAAGGGCGGTCGCGTCGATTGGTGGTGGTGCGACGCGCTGTTCATGGCGCCG
>DATEMX010000229.1:0-4881 GCA_035275365.1 Polyangiaceae bacterium
TTCGACCGTGAGATGCCCGCTTCCGACCAGCCGCAGCTACATCGCCTCCGAGCGCGAAAATCAGCGTAAATCCTGCTGAAAGATCGTCGCGCGAACTCTATGCTCGACGCCGAAAATGGCGAAGACACCGGCGTGGTTGGAGAAGAGGATTCGCGACTACTACCTGGAAACGACCGAGCCGAGCTACTTGGCGCATTGGTCGGGTGATTCGCTCGCGCTGCACCTCGGTCTCGGCGACGAAAAAACCGCGACACTGAACGATAGTTTGCTCAATACCAACCACTACCTCGCCGACCAACTACGCATCTCCGAAGGATCGCGCGTGCTCGACGCAGGCTGCGGAGTGGGCGGCTCGGCGATCTGGCTGGCCGAAAATCGAGGAGCTCAGGTGACCGGGATTAGCATTGCCCCCAACCAAGTCGAGCTAGCCGAGCGGTTCGCCAAGGAGCGCGGCGTGAGCGATCGCGTGTCGTTCGCGTGCATGGACTTCATGGCGACGACCTTCGACGAAGCGAGCTTCGACGTCGTGTGGAACATGGAGAGCCTCTGCCACGCCGCCGACCCGCTCGTCTATTTTCATCACGTCGCCCACCTGCTCGCCGACGGCGGCCATTTCGGTTGTACCGACTTGTTCTTGGTCGACCCCGACGACGAACACGCCAAGGCGATCTGCGAAGGATGGATCCTCCCCTCGCTTCGATCGATCGACGCGATCGCCTCGCTCCTCGGCGACGCCGGATTCACGTCGGTGCGAACGGAGGACCTCACGGCGCGCGTGCTCCGCTCGGCCACGGCGCTTCGCGCCAAAGCGACGAACAAGAAACTCGAGCTGCGCGCCGAGAAGGTTCTCCTCGGCGTCGAAGCGCCGCTCTACGAGGGACACGTCGACGCGGGGGCGCGCACCGCGCTCGCACTCGAATCGGGCTCGATGACCTACGGCTTCGCCGGCGGGGTCCGCTCGCGCCGAGTTTGACGCCGTCGAGCAGCGGTAGCGCTAGGCAACTTGGACGCCGGAGCTCTGCTCACTCGAGCGACGCACGTCGGGATCGACGAGGCGAATGCCGTGTCGAGCGAAGTCGCGCGCGAGGTACTCGAAACGCCGGCCACGGATGTCGCGGACCGTCTCGCGAAACGAGAGCTCCTCGATGCCCGGGCGATAGAAATACTTGATGGGCGAACCGCTCATGGCCTTCATCGTGGCGCCGTCGGGCTGAAAGAGGTGGAAGGTCACTTGCGGATACATCTCGCGGAGCGTGCTCACGGCTTTGTCGAAACGGCTGTTGATGAGGGCCTTGAGCCCCTGAGCGGCACCGAACAACGCGCCCTTACCTTGCACGAACCCCGCTTGCTCGGAGTAAACGGGGATGAGCGGATCGATGAGCAACACCATCGTGGCGCCCTGTTGCACGGCGACCCTCATATTGGTCGTGCGCGTGAAGCCACCGTCGGAGTAATAGCGACCGCGGATCTTCTGGGGCGCGTAGAAGGGCGTAAGCCCTACCGAAGCGCGCACAGCGAGCGAGATCGGCACTTCTTTGAGACCGCCCGCGCCGAAAACGACGTGCTGGGCGGTGTCTTGATCGGTGGCTCCGATGTAGAGCTGACGCCGGACCTCGTTGAACGAGTCGGTCATCCCCGGCTTGGCCAATTGACGCGCGAGGTAGTCGCGAAGGCGATCGCCGGCGAAGACGCCGCTCGGGATGAGCTGGGCGGCCGCCGACGAGGGCGTGTGCTTGGCGCGAAGGACCTCCCACGCGGTGGAACCACAACGTCGAACGAACTCCTTGACGTTCAGGTCGAATATTTCGCGGCGATGGATGCGGTCGAGCTTGCCTTCGCCGCGCTCCATTCCGCGAGCGATCTCGCGCGGACCGAGACCATTCGCCAAAAAGGCCGACAAGATGGCTCCCGCGCTGATGCCACAATGAATGTCCATGTCACAAAGTGACACGTCGGGCAGAAAATAGGACAGGGCGCGCAGCGCACCAAGCTCATAGAAGAGGCCCTCGATGCCGCCCCCCGCCAGGCAAAGCGCGATCTTTCCGCGGCTCTGTCGAGCCAGTGCTTCGCCGACCCGGGCAATGACTTCGGCGTTGACGGCGTCGGGCTCGGCCGAGGCAATGGTGCCGAAGATCCGGAGACGCCCGGCCTCAAAAGCCACCTGTGTCCCCCGCTCACTCGGCTCGACCACGAGCCAAATTTGCTCACGGCCGATGGGACCGCCGATGTTGTCGTTACCGAAGAGCTCATCGAGGAGGCGCAGCGCGGGGCTCGCCTCGACGGGCCCCGTTTCGCCCCGCGCATCGACGACCAGCGCGTCGGCGGGCCGGGAGCGGAGCTTGGCCAAGAGACGCGGTGCGCTGGACTCGACGTGAAAGCGAACCCCCGTTCGCTGTGGCAGAACGCGCTTGCCCAGGACATCGAGCGAACCTTCGGCCTGTCGAACGGCGTGCGGCTGTGGCGCGGAAATGAAGTAGAAGGCGTGGTTCATGCCAGATCGACGGTCACCGCCATTTCATAGCTTACCGAAACGAACCTAGCCAGCGTGGTACCCCTGGGACTCTCGATCCGCGTCATCGGTGAACGACCTCGTAAAGGGGTCCGACGACTCCTGGCAGGCTCGCCCCCTCGCCCACGCAAACGCCACGTTGCACTCGAGGGTCAGCCATCTGTAGACTCACGGAGTCGTGCGATCCGGGGGGCGACCCTCCAGGCGTGAGACAGCTTGAATGTGGAAGCTAACGATCGAAGATGACGAAGGGAAGCGCACTCCGCTTCCTTTGTTGCGTGACGAGTACACCATCGGTCGAGGCGAAGAGAACACGGTACGGCTGACCGAACGCAACATTTCGCGCAAGCACGCCTCCCTGCGGCGCAACGACACCGGGTGGATTCTCGCGGACACCGCCAGCTACAACGGCTCGTACGTCAACGGCGTGCGCGTCGCAGGCGAGCACCTGGTAGCGCAGGGCGACGTGGTTCAGCTCGGCGACTATCGCCTCGAATTCCTCGACGAAGAAGCGGCGGCCAAGTCGAACGATCCGACCCAGGCAGCCACCTTGCCGGGAGCGGGCGGCGCTGGGGTCAAGCCCGATCGGCTGGTCGTCGTCGTGGGGCCCGAGCCGGGCCAGGAGTTTCTCATTCAATCGGCCACCATCAACATAGGCCGCGCTCCGGAGCTCGAAATTTGCCTCCCGCACACCTCCGTGAGCCGCGCGCATGCCGAGATCCACGCGCTCGGCGGCGGTCGCTACGAAATCATCGACAAGGCGAGCGCCAACGGTGTACGGGTTAACGGGTCGCTCCTCAAGCGGGGTCTGCTCGAAGCGGGCGACGCCATCGAGCTCGGCGAGGTCAAGCTCAAGTTCGTCGGCGCCGGCCAGACGTACCGCCTCGGCAACGAGGCGATGCGCCTGTCCGGGCCGGGCGAGGAGAAGGAGAGCTCCACACTGAGGCCCCCGCCCCCGTCGGGCCCCGTCTTTGGCACGGCCTCGAGCATCGACAACTTCATCGGCGAGCAGGGCGGACGCTCGAAATTCGTCAAAAACCTGATGATCGGCGCAGGCGTCGGTCTCATCGCCGTGATCGGGCTGTTCGCTGTGCGACGGATACGTGTCAACGCCACAGCGGCGCCATCGACGGGCTCGGCGCTCGCGCCGGCCCCCAAGGCCGCCGAGCCCGTCGATCCCGCGCGCGTCGCGCTCGACGAAGCCAAAGCGCTGGCGGCGCAAGGTGATCTCGATCTCGCGCACAGCCGCATTGCGCTCGACGTCTCCAAGTCGGCGATGCTGCGAGACGTCGCCGAGGTCCACGAGATCGAGGGCCGCTGGGCCGACGCCGTGCTCGCGCGCGCCGATCAAGAGCAAGACATGCCTACCCGGCGCATGCTCCTCAGCGCCGTCGCGCAGTCGGCCACCGTCGACGCGGGGCGAAGGCGCGCCGCCGCCGATAAATTGAAAGAGGTCGAGTACCTCGGCACCGACATCCGCGAGCTACCTCAGGCGCACAAGACAGCGCCTTCGCCGCCGAACGAGTCGGTCTCCGCGCGCCAACCGAAGCCCGTCCTCGCCGCCGATCCCTGGGCCAATCCCTCGGCCGATACCCGCAACGGATCGGCGTCGCAAGGCACCGACTCCTCAGGCAAGGCAACCGATCTCGCCATGCAGGGGCGCGAGGGCGAGGCCCGCGCGCGCGCCCAGCTCGAGCCGCGTGTGTGGGGAGGCCACGCGACGCCGGACGAGATTCGAATGCTCCGCGCAATCTGCAAGCACATGGGCGATCGTGTCTGCAGCGATCGCGCTTCTGCGCTATTGAACGGCAACAAGTGACATGAAGCCTACCCCGTTTCGACTCGGCCTCGTTCAGATGGCCTGCAGCTCGAATGCCTCCGAAAACGTCGAAAGAGCGGTAGCCAATGTGCGCGAAGCGGCCGAGCAGGGGGCGCAGATCGTGTGCCTGCAAGAGCTCTTTCGCACGCAATATTTCTGTCAGCGCGAAGATCCCGAGATCTTCGATCTCGCCGAGAGCATCCCCGGTCCCACGACTGACGTGTTCGCGAAGGTCGCCAAGGAGTGCGGCATCGCCGTGGTGGTCTCGCTCTTCGAGCGTCGCTCGGCCGGCCTCTACCACAACACCGCCGCCGTGCTCGACGCCGACGGCGCGCTGCGCGGCCTCTACCGGAAGATGCACATCCCGGACGACCCGCTCTACTACGAGAAGTACTACTTCACGCCCGGCGACCTCGGCTTCCGCACCTTCGACACGCGCTTCGGCCGCATCGGCGTGCTGGTCTGCTGGGACCAGTGGTACCCCGAAGCCGCACGTCTCACCGCCATGCAGGACTGCTCGGTACTCTTTTACCCAACTGCCATCGGCTGGCAT
>DATEMX010000230.1:0-2871 GCA_035275365.1 Polyangiaceae bacterium
ATATCGACGGCCTCTCGGAGGACGAGCCGATTTGGCGCGAGGTGAGCTCGTCGAGCGAAACGCGCGTCGGCTCGGGATGCAAGCACTACCGCGAATGCTTCGTCACGCGCATGAAGCGCGACGCCGAGGCCGCACGCATCATCGTCGTCAACCACCACCTTTTCTTCGCCGACCTCGCGCTGCGCGGCCCCCACTCGGGCGCGGCGCTGCCCGGCTACGACGCCGTCATCTTCGACGAAGCCCACCAGCTCGAAGACATCGCTACCGATTTCTTCGGTGTCCGCGTTTCTTCGGCGCGCGTGCTCGCCATGCTGCGCGACGCCGATCGCGCCTTCGTTGCGGCAGGGCTCTCCGACAAGCTCACGCGCAAGGGCGAAGCCAGCGCCATCGCCGGCATCGCGCGGGAAGCGGCGCAGCGATTCTTCGCCACGCTCGCCGAGCAGAAGTCGGGCGCGCCCCCGGGCAGCGCCCCCGGGCAGCGCCTTTCCGAAGGGCGGGCCACCATCGATCGCGCGTTCTGGCGCGGAGATCTGCTCGCCGATTACCACAAGCTCGACTCGGCCATCGAAGCATTGGGCGCCTACACCGAGGCGCGTCAAACGTCGGAGGCGCTCGAACTGGTCGTGCGACGGGCAACGCAACTGCGGGAAGACTTTGCCGCGATCGTCGAGAATTCGAAGCACCAAGTCGCGTGGGTCGAAGTGCGCGCGCGCTCAGCGGCCATTGGCGCGTCGCCCATCGAAATCGCGCCGACGCTGAACGGGCGACTCTTCGCCCAAGTGCCGGCGGTCGTGCTCACGAGCGCCACCTTGGCCACCAACCACAGCTTCTCGTTTCTGCGATCGCGCCTCGGCCTCTTCGACTCCGACATTCCCGTAGAGGAGCTCGAGGTGCCATCGCCCTTCGACTACCCGAACAAGGCGCTCGTCTACGTGCCCCGAGATTTGCCCGACCCCTCCGACGCCGCGTGGCTCGACGCGGCCCGGCGGCGCATCGGCGAGCTGCTCGACGCGAGTGGCGGCGGCGCCTTCGTTCTCTCCACGTCGAAGCGCGTGATGCTCGCACTCTACGGCTCGCTCGAGCGCGTCGCCGGTCGGCCCATCCTCGTGCAGGGCGAAGCCCCCAAAGGAGCGCTGCTCGATCGCTTTCGCGCCGCGAAGAACGCCGTGCTCGTAGCGACGATGAGCTTCTGGGAGGGGGTCGACGTGCCGGGCCACGCCCTGCGCCTCATCATCATCGACAAGATCCCCTTCCAAGTACCGAGCGATCCGGTCGTTCTCGCGCGCTCGGCCGCCATCGAATCGGCGGGAAAGAACCCGTTCGCCGACTACCACGTACCGAGCGCGGCGATCACCTTGAAGCAGGGATTCGGCCGCCTCATCCGGACGCGAAACGACGCAGGAATCGTGGCCATTCTCGACCGCAGAGTCCACACCCGCAACTACGGCAAGGTGCTCCTCGAGAGCTTGCCCCCCGCTCGCCGCACCGACGACATCACCGAGACGACGGCCTTCTTGCGAAACCTCGCGAAGAGCGACGACTAAGCCCCCTTAGTACTACTGCTGCAGACTTTGGCAGGAGCAGATCACGATCGTCCAAAATGGCTGAGACCCAACGTAAAATACAGCGAGGCTGTCGGAACCACTTAGTATCGGACAGAACGAGCCGCCACCGCTCGCCGCTCGAGCCGAGAGCACCCCAAATCTGTTCGGTCAGTCCTAGAGTTGGCGTATGCCCGCTCCGACCATCGATCTGGTAGCGAGAAATCCGCAGCAGTGGTGTTAGGTGCTGCGAAGCCCTGCTCGAAGGAGCGCGCGTTTTTCGGGATGCTCGTGCATGTAACGCGAGGCTTCGTCGATCGCGCGCCGCAACACCGCGAGCTCGGCACAACCCCAACCGCCATACCCCGCCGAAGCGTGCGCCCCCACAGGCGACCAACTCACATCGACGATCTCACCCGGCGGCGACACCTCGACGTGAATGGCAATTCGACCCAACTCGTCGGTCGACGGCTCCCCCACGATCCGGAAGTGCGTCGCGGCCATAGCCATATGTGACGTTGTATGCCACGCCGCGCCTTGTAGGTCAAGCTTTGCCGTCATCTCGACACTCTTACGAAACCTTCCGATGTGGCGGCTGAAGTACCAGTCGTTCTAGGGGTTGGCAAGAGCTGCGCGCCATTGTACGGGCGGGAGTCGAAACGTCTTCAACAGAGGAGCACTACACATATGTCCGAGATTACCGGTGTCATTGCGCGCGAAATTCTCGATTCTCGTGGCAACCCCACGGTCGAGGTTGAAATTCAAACCCAGAGTGGCCACGGGCGCGCCGCGGTTCCTTCCGGTGCTTCGACCGGCGAGCACGAGGCACTCGAGCTCCGCGACGGCGACGCCAAGCGCTATCTCGGCAAGGGCGTCACCAAGGCCGTCAAGAACGTCGAGACCGTGCTCGGGCCCGCCGTGATCGGTATGGACGCGCTCGATCAGGCCGGCATCGACAAAGTGCTCCTCGACGCCGACGGAACGCCGACCAAGTCGAAGCTCGGCGCCAACGCGCTGCTCGGCGTGTCCATGGCCGTCTCGCGCGCCGCCGCCGATACCGTCGGCCTCCCCCTCTGGCGCTACCTCGGAGGAGCCAACGCGCGCGTCTTACCGACTCCGCTCATGAACATCCTGAACGGCGGCGCCCACGCCGACAACGGCCTCGAAGTGCAAGAGTTCATGATCGTGCCCGCGGGCGCGGCGAACTTCGCCGAAGCGCTGCGCGCCGGCGTCGAGGTCTTCCACACGCTGAAGAAGATCCTCAAGGGCCAGAAGATGTCGACCAACGTCGGCGACGAGGGCGGCTTCGCCCCCGACCTGCCCTCGAACC
>DATEMX010000231.1:0-3780 GCA_035275365.1 Polyangiaceae bacterium
GGCGACCCGCTCGTCGTCGAAGCGGTCACATTGCAACGGGCGTTCGTCGAGATCACCGGAGCCAAGAAGGCCGCGAGCGCTGGCGACGCGTCGGCGGTCTGTCAGAACTTGGAGGCGGCGAGAAGGCGGATCGATCACGTCCGACGACCACGTGGCGAAGGCATGTCGCTCTGCGATCAGTCCGATGACATTCGCTCGACGCTCCGCGTCCTCGAAGCGCTCCTCACCGAGCTCGGGACATCGTGCTCACCTTCCAAAAGGTGATCCAAGGCGCGCCGTTCTTGCGACGTCTGCCTATCGTCGCGCCGACCCCGCGTCGCAGGGCCAGCTCTGCGCCAACCGTCCCTCTGCCTCCCAAATCGCGCTCGATCGATTCGCGATCGAAAAAGGGATGAGAATGCGAGCGACTCGATGTCGGCCCTGGGCACGTGCCCACCCTGTGCCCAGCGTGCCATCTCGTTGGCCCCCGAAATCGAGCCCTGCGCGGTGTGAACAGTGGGCATGGCGGTTGCTGTGGGAGAGCAGCAACTGCGCTCCCGCAGCGTCAACCCGAGCCCTGCGCTCGCCTTACGAGGATGCCATGTCCATTCGACGAACCGTCGCATATTCCGCGGTTTCGCTCGCGCTACTCGCGTGCGATCCATTCAGCAAAGACACGTCGGGTGGCGCCGACGGCGGTCCCACCAGCGCCGGTGCCGGCGGTGGATCGGGCGGCGCCGCCGGAGGATCGTCGAACGGTAAAGGTGGTGCGACCGGCGGCGGAACCGGTGGAGCCGGTGACTATGCCGGATCCGGCGACAAGGGTGGCTATGCAGGATCCGGCGGTGCCGGAGGATACGCTGGTGCCGGCGCCAGCGGCGGCAACGCCGGCACCGGAGGTGCTGGTGGCTATGCAGGATCCGGCGGTGCCGCAGAGTACGGCGACGGCGGCGTTCCGCCAGGAGGTGCCACGCTCAAACTGCCGAGCCGCGGCAGCGCGGCGGCTCTTTCACCGGACGACGCGATCGCCGTCGTCGTCAATCGCGACGTCGGATCGGCGACGGTTCTCAGCCTGCAATATCCGACGAGCTCACCTCCCACCGCGCAGCTCACGCGTGAAGTCCTCCTCGGCGCCGGCTCCGAGCCCTGGCAAGCCGTGATTCACCCCGACAACGACACGGCGTACGTCGTGTTGAAAAAGGATCAGAAGGTCGCGCGCATTCGCTATTTGCGCACCGGGCCCATGCTCGACGGGACCGTCGCGGTCGGTTCCGAGCCGACATCGATCGCCTTGAGCCCCACCGGACGGCGCGCCTATGTCACGAATTGGACCGACGGCACCGTCAGCGAGATCGACACCGCCGCCATGAGCGTCGTTTCGACCATCGACTTGAACGCAACGCTCGTGAAGATGGGCTACCTCGGCGACGTAGCTCCCCGACCGGCGCTCGCACATCCGCGATCGGTCGTGGTGACCAACGATGCCGACGGCGAGGACAGCGATGAGTCGCTCTATGTAACGGAATACTTCGGCCAACAGGTGGAAGCGGAGCTCGCCGATGGGAGCAACTCCGACACGCGCAAAGTCGGCCTCGTGTACAAGGTGGGACTCGCCGATCGCGGCGTGCGCACCGTTCGCTTGGGGCCCCTCGCCGACATGGGATTCAAAGACGACAAGGGCGTCGCCGCCGGGTGCTATCCGAACCAGCTGCAATCCATCGCGGTCAATGGCTCGTTCGCCTACGTCGTGTCGGTGTGCGCTTCACCCAAGGGACCGCTCGGCGTCAAGGCGACGACCACCGCGTGCGTCGATGTTGCCGATTGCGCGCCGCTCAACTTGGTCGAGCCGGTGTGCGCATTGCCGTTTGCCGGGGCCGCGAGCGCGCTGTGCGTAGACGTAGCCAGCGTGAAGACGTCGACGGCGCCGCTCGTGTCGGTCATCGATACGCGCACCGACACCGAGGTCGCCGGCGCGTCGCAGTCGCTCAACGCGCGCTTCGATGCGCTCTTCAATGCTAATGGCACCGCGCAAGCTGCGCGCCGCTATCCGCTCTTTGCCAACGACATTGGTTTCGTGCCGGGCTCGACGGTGGGTTACCTCACCGCCAACGGCGCCGACGCCGTGTTTCGCGTGAGGGTTGACGCACAAACGGGTGCCATTGTCGACGTCGGCGCGTCGACCAACTCGTTCATCGATCTCGCTCCGGCAGGCATCGATGCAGCCAAAGCCGGCAAAGCGCCAGTCGGCATTGGCCTTGCCGCGCTGGAAAAGAAATCGGCCATTGTCGCCAATGACATCAGCCGCAACGCGACGCTGCTCGATTTCAACACCCAAGCGGTCGCCGGAGGTGCAGCCAATGCCAGCGTGGTACCGACGGCAGCGACGCCGCCTGCGGGCAGTGACGCCGACCGCGTGATGCGCGGCAAGCGCTTTTTCAACACCGGCCTCGCGCGCTGGTCGCTGCGCGGTCAGGGATGGGGCGCATGCCAGTCGTGCCATGCCGACGGCCTTACCGACAACGTGACGTGGTACTTCGCGCGCGGGCCACGCCAGTCGACGAGCCTCGACGGGAGCTTTGCTTCCAAGCACCCCGAGGATCAGCGCATCTTCAACTGGACGGCCATCTTCGACGACGTCGCCGACTTCGAGCTCAATACGCGCGGTGTCTCGGGCGGCGTGGGCGCGATCGTTTCGGAGGTGAGCGTTCCTCCCGCGACCGGCGATCGCATCGACATCGTGGGGCTCGGCCACGCGAACTTGGGCGGCTCGGCGACGCGGGCGGCGGACCCTGCCAATCCACTCGGTCTCGCGGCGCCGTCCAAGCTCGCCGACTGGGGCGACATCGAGAAGTACATGCAGACCATTCGGTCGCCGCGCGGTCCCTCCAACCTCGACGCCACCAAAGTCGCCGAAGGAAAAGCGCTCTTCAATTGGGACGGGGCGTGCCAGGGGTGCCACGGCGGCGAGAAGTGGACCGTCTCGCGCAAGTTCTACACGTCGAGCACCGCTACCAATGCCGCCCTCGCGACGACGCCGTTCACCGTGCCGGCCGAATTTCCCGATGCGCTCCTCCCGGCGCGTGTTCCGGCCAACCAACTGCTCCGCTTCTCGGGTGGCAACGCCGCTGCGTTCGACCAGATCCTCTGCACCATTCGCCCCGTCGACACGTTCAACGTCGCCGAACCGGGCGTCGGCATCGCCGAGCTACGGGCGGACATGGTCACCAAGGCCCAGGGCGACGGCAATCCGCCGGGCGAAGGACGCGGCTACAACGTGCCATCGCTCCTCGGGCTCGCGACGGGCGCACCCTACATGCACGGCGGCAACGCGCGCACGCTGGAGGCGCTCCTCGCGTCGACCTTCAGTGTCCACACCCATGCGCTGGCGCCGAATTTCCTGACGGACACCGATCCCACCGTCGTCAAGGCGAAGGTGGACAGCCTCGTGCAGTACCTCCTCTCGCTCGACGAAGACACGCCCTACCCGGCCATCCCTGCGCCGGGAGCCGCTGGCGGCTCGCTCTGCCCAACATCGTTCTGATTCGCTTGACCCACGACAGGTGCTGAGCCCGCCCACGCCAACCCTCAGTGCCGCGTTGCCAGCCCCCGCGATCTCTTTCGAGATCGAGGGGGCTGAGACTTCAATGGTGAGACTTCAATATGGATCCGTTGTCTCTTTTGTGCCGGCTCGCGACGAGCGTACCTCCCCCGCGCTACCACACCGTAAAATACGCAGGCGTCCTCGCATCGGCCAGCAAGTGGCGCGCCCGCATCGCGCCCACGCCGCCCGTTGTCGATGTT
>DATEMX010000232.1:0-2166 GCA_035275365.1 Polyangiaceae bacterium
ACGAGCCCGTCCACGAAAGAAAGGACATGGATCTCAGCCTTGAGGTTATCACGCTTTTCTGTCTCAGTACGACTGGGTTCGGACCGATCATGAGCGGGCGGAGGCGCATTTCGGAGCGGCGCCGAGCGGTCGGCGCTTTGAGGCGGGGCAGGGGCCTGCTAAAGCCTGCGGCGAGGTATCGCGAAAATGGCACGAGTCACCACGGAAGAACGGCTTCAGAAGGTTGTCGCGCGGGCGGGCATCGCTTCGCGGCGGGCCGCGGAGGAGCTGATCCTAAAGGGGCGCGTGAGGGTCAATGGCGCAGTCGTCGTTACACTGGGCACCAAGGTCGACCCGCGAAACGATCGCGTCGAGGTCGACGGCAAGCGCCTCGTGGCCGAGGGGCCGGTTTACGTCGTCTTGCACAAGCCGCGCGGGGTCGTCTCGACCGTGAGCGATCCGGAAGGCCGCAAGACCGTGCGCGACCTCGTAGGCAGCGTGCTCGAGCGCGTTTTTCCCGTGGGGAGGCTCGACTTTCACACGAGCGGCGTTCTGTTGCTCACCAACGATGGGGCTTTCTGCGACGGGCTCATCCATCCGAAGCGCGACGTGCCCAAGACCTACGTCGTGAAAGTCGCCGGCGAAATGAAGGAGACCGATCGTCTGCGCTGGGCGGAGGGTGTCGAAATCGACGGTCAGAAGACGCGGCCCGCGGAGGTGTTCGTGCTTCGTCGCGAGAAGGGCAAGACGTGGCTCGAGGTCACCCTCTTCGAAGGCCGAAACCAGCAGATTCGCAAGATGGGCGACGTGACGGGGTTCAAGGTGATGCGCCTCGCGCGTACGTCGTTTGCCGGGGTGACGAGCGACGGGCTTCGCCCGGGCGACTATCGGTCTCTCACGGCCGAAGAGCTCGTGATCATGCGCAAAGACTACGGCGTGCCGCGCCGCGTTGCCGGCAGCGGGCCGGTGGTCGGAAAAACAATGTCCCAGCCAAGCCCCGTAAGGGCGCGTCCGCCCGCTCGAGAAGGCTCTCGACGCTTGACACCCCGCGGTCCCGCTCGTACCCGAAAGGTCGGAGGTTGAACTCGCCATGGCCGAAGGATTGAATCGCGTGATGCTGCTGGGGAATCTCGGCGCCGACCCGGAACTTCGTTACACGCAGGGAGGCCAAGCGGTGCTCAACATGCGGCTCGCCACGACCGAGTCGTATCTCGACCGCAACAAGGTCCGACAAGAGCGAACCGATTGGCACAACATCGTGCTCTGGGGAAAGCGCGGCGAAGCGCTCGCCAAGTTTCTTACCAAAGGCACGACCATCTTCGTCGAGGGCGGGCTGCGAACCTCGAGCTACGACGACAAAGAGGGCAACAAGCGCTACAAGACAGAAATTCACGCGACGAATATCATCTTCGCCGGTCGTGGCCGCGGCGGAGGCGAGGGCGGCGAAGGGTTTGCGGGCGGCGGCGGTGGTCGTCGCGGTGGTGGTGGCGATGGTGGGCCCAGCGGGCCGCCCGCGGGCGGTGGGGGTCCGATCGACAATGTGCCGCCCGACGACTTCGGAGGCAACGACGACATCCCGTTCTGAGGGCGTTGCTCGAAGCGCGGCAGGTTGGATGATGGTCGCGGCGGGCTGTGCCGCCGGCTCGGGAGCCCGCCTCGCTACGGGCGCTGAGTCCCCCGCGGGTCGCGATTCGCGAACACTTCGAAGCTGTCGATGAGCGACACGATTTCTTTCCGGATGTCGACGAGCGCCTCGCGCATGCGCGTGGCACCTCGGAGCGTCGGATCGGTAGCTTCGCGCGGTTCGATGCCTCCGTCGCGAAGCTGCTTTCGCGCGCCGGCGATAGTGAAGCCGCGTTGATAGAGCAGCTCTTTGACGCGCAACAAGGTTTCGACGTCGCGCCGCGAATAGACTCGTTGCCCGCGCGACGATTTCTGCGGGCGGATCGAGCGAAATTCGGTCTCCCAGTAACGGAGCACGTGCGTCTCGACACCGACGGCGCTGGCGACCTCGCCGATGCGAAAGTAGAGCTTGGTGGGGAGGTGACTGATGTCAGCCGAGCCTCCGCCGATCGAGCCCCCGCCGCCTCCGCCGAGCGGACCTCGCTGGGGCTTCGCACCCGGGCCGCCGGCCAAGGAGTCACCACCCCGTTCGCGGGACCGCATCGGCGGGCGTTACTCCTTGCC
>DATEMX010000233.1:0-2199 GCA_035275365.1 Polyangiaceae bacterium
GATGGCGACCACCGCCGAGTCGTTGCGAAGTGTCTTCTCGTATCGTGTGGCGAATCGACGAGCCTGCTTGAGCAGGTTGAACGTACACTCGATTTCACTGCGCGCCTTGTACAGGTCCTTGTCGTAGGGCAGCTTCTGCGACCGGCTGGCCTTTGATGGGATGACTGATACGCAGTTCCACAGGCCAAACTCGTCGGGCAGGTCCCACCAGGGCACTCCCGTTCGGCGCCACCACAAGACGGCTTGCACGAAGTTGCGGTCGTCCTTCGCCGGCCGTCCGGGCCCCCGCTCGGCTTGCAGAATCCCCGCTACCTTCGACCATTGTGGCTCATCCAGTTGAACTCGAACCATCTTGGATGCGTCATGGAGCACACATCGCCCAACATAGAAAACTTTCCGCCGAAAAAGCCGGGCACGGGCACGGGCACGCGTACGGGCCCCGGCCTCCGATATGGGGACACGCTCTAGATCCGGCTCAGTCGATCCTCGGGCGGAGGTCGAGCGACGTCGTGATCAAGAGCTCGCCCGTCTTGCCTTTGCGCTCGGCGTAGAAGACGTCGAGCGGGTAGTCGTTGCCCGGCGCCAACTCGAGCACGCCGACGTCGATCTCAGCGCCCGTCGCGCCGTGGTAGCCGCCCAAGTTGATGATGAGCTTCTTGTCGACGTAAACGAAGATGTCGTCGTCGGAGCGAAAGCGCAAAAGCTCGCCGCCGCGGTAGGTAAAGACGGTGTGAATCTCGCACGTGAAGGAAAAATTGTGCTTCTCGCCCTGGTTGCCGAAGGCAGTTTGGTACGGGGAGCCGTCGTCGATGGGAGTGAAAATGCGGCGCGTCGTCCCGGTGCTCGTCGTCTCCAAGATACCCGTCTTGCGACTGTCGTATTCGTACTCGCCGTCGGGCGTAAGCGTGAGCGTGAGCGTATAGGGCACGTTGATGTTGGTCCCCGGCACGTCGCGGTACCAGAGGTTGAACCATGCCTTGCCAGCGGTGGTGACGGTGCCCCCGGTGGCGTTCTTGTAAACGGGCTTGTTGTCGGCGCCGAGCGTTGCCGTCACGATTTCCCGATCGACACCGTCGTTTACGGCCGTGACGCCGAAGTCGGGCACCGTCGAGGGGTCGTTTGGGTCGTATTTTTTGAAGTCGCGGATGGTCGTCATCAAAACGATCGTCGGCGGCTTCTCCGGCGCGTCGGGCCATGGCGCGTCGGGAATGTCGATGTGCCCGCCCGCGTCGTCGGCGTCGGGAACGTCGATGTGCCCGCCCGCACCGTCGGCGTCGGCGTCGGCTTCGGCCGCCGAGAGGAAAATGCCCACGTCGCCTGGACGCGCCTGAACGGAGCACGCCCCGAGAATCGACGCGAAAACCACGACTCCGGCCTTCATTGCGGTTCCGCGAGGAGGCTCGCTCGGGTCAAGGCGTCGCACAGACGCGCTTGACCCTGTCGGCGAACGGAGAGCCCGGCTTCTTGGCCAAGAAGCGGTCGGCTTCGGCGCGGGCCGCGCTTCGCTTGCCCAGATCGCAGAGCGCCAACATGTGAGCGACGTCGCGCGTGTCGGCCATCGTCCCGCTGGGAAAACGCGACGCATGCTCGTCGAGCAGCGACAACGCCTTTCGCGCGTCGCCCGAACGAAGCGCCGACTGCGCGTTTCCGAGCAGACGCATCTCTTCGTCGATGGTGCTCTCGGCGAGCGCAGCTGTCGCCGGTGATTCGCGGTCGAGCGCTTTCGCGGCGCGGGGCTTGGCTGCCGGAGCACCCGGCGTATGCGTGGTTTCCATGGCGCCCGCCGCCGGTATGCTCTCGGCGTTGGCGGAAAGGGCCGGCGCGGGATCGGTCGGAGTGTTGGCTTCTTCGGGGTTCGCGGCGGGCAGGGGAGCGGGCGCCGCAGTCTCCGCGGCGCGATCGGTCGCGAGGTACATCGCAGTGGCGCCCGCCACCGCTAGCCCGAGCCCGAGGAGCACCTTGCCGAGCGGAGCGCTCCACATGCGAGATGCGAGTGAAGCCGCGTCGGGGGCTCGAGGCGGTGGAACGTCGATGTCGAACCGGGGCAGGTCACCCCGGGCACCTCGTGCCACCACGGCGTCGAGCAGGCGATTTTTTTCGGCTGGAGCCAGCGTTTCGGCCGTGCGATAGCGATCCAAAAGCGATCGCGCGTCCGCGCTGAGCATGTGCGTGCTCATTTTTCCTCTTTGCTTCGCGTGG
>DATEMX010000234.1:0-8717 GCA_035275365.1 Polyangiaceae bacterium
CAGATCTTCATGTCGACGGTGTTGATGGCGCCGAGGGCCGAGTGCAGTGACGTTGTCTTGCCCGAGCCTGTAGGCCCCACGCAGAGCACGAGACCATAGGGCTTGGCGATGACCTTGCGAAGCTCGGTCAAATTGCGGTCGCTCATACCCATTTTTTCGAGGGGCAAGGGCTTCGACGCCGCCAAGATGCGGAGCACGATGTCTTCGTTGTGGTTGACGGTTGGGATGGTGGCGACGCGGAGCTCGATCTGCTTCTCGCCGACGCGAAATCGGATCTTGCCGTCTTGCGGTTTGCGCCGCTCGGAAATGTCGAGGAGCGCCATGATCTTGAAGCGTGCGACGAGCGGCAGTCGATAGGTCGAAGGGATTTCTTGATACGAGACGCAATCGCCGTCGATGCGAAATCGAATGGTGGTCGTCCGTTCTTTGCCGTTCGGCTCGATGTGAATGTCGGACGCACCTCGCCGGTAGGCATCGATGATGATCTGATTGGCGAGCTTGATGATCGAGTTGTCCGACTCTTTGACGTTGCCCGTCTCGGGCCCCTCGGCGTCGGAGACGGCCTGGACGTCGTCGGCCGCGAGCCCCTTCAAGATGGCTTCCATCTCGTTCGCGACCTTGCGCGTGTCGAGCTGGTCCAAATAGGTAGGGATGTATTTCTCGAGCTGACTCGGCGTGGCCACCACCTCGCGAATCTGCTTCTTCGTGTGCATGCGCGCAGCGTCGATCGCGTCGACGGCGAGCGGATCGCCCATGGCGACGGTGAGGCCCTTCGGTTCGGTCTCGACGGGGAGGATCTTGTGCTTCTCGATGAACTCGCGCGGCAATTCCTCGACCGCTGCCAGGTTGATGGCGCAGCGATCGAGATCGACGAAGGGGAGCTGGAATTTTTTTGCCAGCGTCATCGACAGGTCGACCTCGGAGACGAGGCTCATCTCGATCAAGATTTGGCCGATGCGTTTGCCGCCGCGTTTACGCTGTTCGGCCAGCGCGAACTCGATATCGTGCGCGTCGGCGAGGCCGGCCTCGATGAGCACCTCGCCGATGCGCGTACCCTTGCGCTTCTGGAGGGCGGCGGCTTGCTCCATGGCGGCATAGTCGATGCGTTTGTGCTCGACCAAGATCTGCCCGATGGGCGTCCGCTTCTGCTCCTTTTGGACGTCGAGGCCGCGCGAGAGCGCCTGCGGGCCAACCCTGCCGTCCTTGACCAACATCGCGCCGAGGGGCTCGTTGAGCTCTCGGAGGTTGATGCCGTGGCCGTAGAAGAAGATTTCGCGAAATGGGCTCTGGGTGTCGGCGGGCTTGGCGTAAAAACCGATCGCGCCGGGCTCTTCGGCTTCCAACGGATCAGCGAGGAAGGTCTTCCCCCCGCTCACGTGCAGCTTGAGGCCGCCACGGCGATGCGGCGAAGGCGGCGGATCGCCCTTGTCGCGATGGAAACCGATGTAGGCGATCCGTTCGGCCGGGTAAGTGGCCTTCGGCGTCTGGCCGCCCGTCAAAGTGAGCGTCAAATCGGCCACCGAGGGCGAAAACCGTGCGAGCGTTCCCGCCTGCGTGTGGCCGTCGAGAAAGCCGACCGTCACAGTCGCGGGATGCGCGCCGAATGTTCGGTCGGAAACCATCGATGCCCTGCCGGGCCCTACGGCGGGTCGGCGGGAAACGTGAGACGCGCCGGCGCTACGGATCTCCGAGCAGCTCGAAATCCGTATAGTCGCCGTCGGCCACGGACTTGGTGCCGTCGGCATCGGTCACGACGCCGATGTAGAGAATGCGCTCGCCTTCGCAATCGCCGAACTCGCGGCGATAGAGCGCGCAGAGATCGACGGTTTCGGTCTTCCACTCGTCGGAAGGGGCGTCGGACCGAACGGGCACCTGCAAGAGCCCTCGCTGGTGGGTGCCGGCTCGGCCCGGTTTGGCCAGCCACCCGAACTTGAAGCCGCGACCGCTCGAGAAGAGCGACGGTGTTCGGGTGACGACGTAGATGCCGAGCGCCATGTCTTCCCAGGGATCGCCTTGGACGGCGGGCTGCGCGTGAGCGCGCCAACGCCAGCGAAACGCGCGCACCTTCTCGAGCGGGATCCCCGCTTTTTTGCCGAACGTCTTTCCGAAATGGAACGCGGCGGGCGGCGACTTTTGGGAAGCGTCGTGATGCGCGTGCAAAAACGACGCGCCCTGAGTGCGCTGAACGTTGTAGACGCGAGCAAGCTCGGTCGCATCGTGACCCTGTGGATCGCCCCAGTCGACTGGCCCCGTAAAATGCTCGCTCCAGAGCGTTCGCTGGGTGGGCGGCGGGGGCTCGATCTCTTTCGCGGTGTCGATGACTTTCCCGGCCTCGACCTTGCCGGCGTCGCTCGTCGATGCGCTCGCCTGCCAGCTCAAGAGCGACCCTGGAGCGGCGGCTAAGATGGCGAGCGCAGCGATCCGACGGGAGCAGCCACGGAGCGCAGCGAGCATCGAACCAGTATGCGGGGGCAAGGGAGGGTGTCAAACTCCGAATCGTCGCCTTTCGGGGGCCAACCCCACGGCTCGCTTCGCTCGGAAGCCCAAGAGTTCACGAGCCCCGCCTCTTCGGCTTCGGCGATGGGCAGTTCTGGCTGTCCGGCCAGTACTTGAGTGGGTATATGGCTACTCGATCCAACGATCCGGTAGTGAGGATCTGACTCAGTCGTGCTAGGCGCCACCGATGAGCTCGAGGAGCGGCGCGGGGTCGGACAGATTGCCGACTACCACGTCCGCGCCGGCCGCGCGGAGCTCGGCCAGTGAATACGATCCCGTTGCCACGGCGAAGGCGACGCATCCGTGCGCGTGCGCGCATTCGATGTCGCGCGGCGTGTCGCCGATGACCACGACGTTGCTCGGGTCGGGCGCCCGGCCGGTGTGCTCAGCGCATTTTCGGAGCGCCAAGGCGACCAGATCCGAACGAGTGCGGCCCTCGTCGCCGAACGCGGTGATTTCGAACCACGAAGTGTCGAAGCCACACGCGCGGAGCTTCATGGGCGCCGCCTTCGCGTAGTTGCCCGTTACCAGCCCTTGGATGACGTCTCCTTTGGCTTCGCGCCGGGCATGCAGGTGGACGACGAGCTCGCGAACACCAGGGAGCGCGCGCCCGCCGTCACTTATCTGTTCGAGCTCGCGCGCGAGCTCGAACAGATAAGCGTCGTGGAAGGTCCGATGCCCATCGCCCGTGGGGGCGAGCCCGTTCAATGCCAGAGCTTCTTCGAAGATCATCGGATCGAGCCGGCCGCTCACGTCGATGCCGTCCCAACGGAAAGCCTCGCCATAGAGCAGTTGGCTCGCTCGCTTCATCCCGCGCATGCCCGCTCCTTGCGTGAGGAGGAGCGTTCCGTCGATGTCCCAAAGAAGAAGGCGTTGCTTCATGACTCGAGGGCGCCCCAGCGTAGCAGAAGGTGAGCCGTTCGCCGGATCCGGAGGTTCTTTTTCACCGGGGGCTTCGCCCCGCCGGAGCAAGTCCAGAACAGGCCCCACCGTCAGTTTTTAGGGCCACGGCCCCCAAACGACGTTGCCGGCTGATGTGCAACCGCTGTATCGGTCGACGTTTTCAACCGTTCGGTGTTCTAGGGAGGCGTTTTTCAGCGCGGCGCTCTTTCAAGCGATTCGGGCTACGACGTCGAAGGCGCGTTCCCTCAGTCATCGAGGCGGTCGCGAGGTGTCCGCGGGGTCACCGTGTAGGGCAAGCGGTCGAGCGCAACGAACGACGATTAGCCTGCGCTGGAACGCGCGCGCCGCGACATGGACCGTGATCGCGTGGTCGCGATCGGCACAGTGGCACGCAACCGTTGTCGCCAAGTGAAGACACCGTTGCCGGCGTTCGCCCTCGGCGAAGGCACCGACTCAGGCAACGATCGGCGAGACCGGCTCGCTGTTCGGCGGCTCGGGAGCGTCGGCGGCCGGCTGGACTTTCTGCGAAGAAGTGCGGGCTCGACGAAGATCGGCGATGAGCGCGGGGAGGAGCAAGAGGCCCCCCGGAACCACCAGAACCACAAGCCAAAGCAGCACTCTCCGATAGTCGAACATGGTCAGTGTCTCACGTGATTTGCACGTTTCATACCGCATCCAAATGTACGGTGGTTGCTCGACATCCTTTAGATTTTCGGCGATGTCCGCGTCTCCGTTTCCGCGGACGAGTGTCCTTTCCGACCACTCGCGCCGGACACTCGCTCGACGACTTCGTCGTCGGCCATTCCAGTGTGCCCGTACGTCGTTGTCCTCACGTTGCCGCCCGTACGCGTGCCCGTACATGGCTCGGGCTACTCCGACCTTCCCGACAAAGCCGGCCACGGCGCACGTGTACGGGCTGGGAGAGATCATGCTCGGTCGCCCCTAGCGCCGCGTCCCCATCGAAACGATGTGTGCTTCGCACACGCGGCTCCGCCGCGGGCCGCGGCCCTAGACTTGTTTTTGCTGGGCTTCGCCCAGACCCAATTCGCTCCGCGAATTCGCTAGTGCATCGTTTCGATCGAAACGATGCACTAGCTTGCGCGGGGCTCGAAGTCGGCGACGAGCGACCGAGCTTCGACGATGTTGTCTTCGATGGAGCAGTAGGTCCAGCCGCCGTAGCGGCCGACGGGGTAGACCCCGTGGGCGTTGAGGACGCGCGACAGCCGTCGGTGCTCGGCTATCGAAGCGCGCGTGATGTGAACGTAGGCGGGATCCATCACCACCGAGTGGTGGGCGACGAGTTGGTGATCGCTGATCACGCCTTCGGCCCGCAAGTCGGCGAGCACGCGAGCGAGGGCAGACTCGACATCGACGGTGGCGTCGTGCGCGTAGCCGAGCTCCACGTAGAGGCTCAGGCGATCGGTGTCGAAGATGTTGTCGTAGAAACCAACGCGATAAAACGAGCGTTCACGGCTCGGGTAGTAGACCCAGTGCATCCCCCGCGGACCTTTTTTGTCGAACCCGAGGTTAAAGACCAAGACCTTGTTCCAGGTGAACGCCGACGCGTCGTGGGCGAGCCCGGTGAGCCGCACGAGCTTGTGAAAGGGTGCCGACGATACGAGGCGCTCGAAGCGGATCTCGCGCTTCGGCGTGGTGGCGATGCGACGCTCGAGATCGATACCGACCAGGGGCTCCCCGAGGGCGATGCCACCTTCGCGAACTTCGCTGGCAAGCGCCTTGACGTATTCGATGGCGCCGCCCTCCGGATAGGTGAACCGGGAGTTGTAGCCCGCGTTGTCGGGCGCCTTCATGTTGCGAACGATGTCGGCCACGTCGGCGTGCGGAAAGAAGCGGCCCATCGCGTCTTTGTCGAGCGTGGCGAGGTCGCACGCGTACAGCTTTTCGTTGTAGGGGATGAGAAACTTCTCGGCGATACTCCGGCCGAAACGCGCGTAGAGCATGTCTTTGAAGCTCTGCGGAGCTTCGGCCTCACTCGAAGTGCGGGCGAAGTAGAGGTCGTGCAGACAGTCGATGAACTCGTCTTGCGGGAGCTGGTGAATGTTCTTCTGGAACGGGAAATCGACGAGCCGCCCCGCATAGGAGACGAACGAGCGGCGCTGGATGACCCGCACGTCCTGACCGACCATGCGATCGCGGAGCCACGCTTCGATCTCGGGGTGCTTGAAGTGAAAGAAGTGGCCCGAGTAGTCCCACACGAACCCGCTTTGCTTGACCGTTTTGCAATAGCCGCCGATTTCGCGGTCGGCCTCCAAGACGAGGTAATCGCGATCGTGCAAGAACGCGGCGGTGGCCAAGCCGGTCACGCCGGCGCCGATGACGAGGTGCCGCACCGATTCCATTTCCAGGCTCCTTACAGCCTTTGGGAGGGCGGCGCAATTTGCGATTCGCGATCTTCGTCGGAGACTCCCGGCGAGGGCGCCCCGCGGAAAGCTCACGAAGCGAGGCTACGGGGCAGGCGCTCTGGGCGGCGTCTCGACCGGTGGGTCGTCGTAAGGATTGGCCGAGTCGGGCGGCGGCTCCGTGCTCGCCGGCGAAGGCTCGGCCGGCGATGACTGGGTGCTCGCCGGAGCCGCCGCGGCGGCCACCGACTGGGAAACCGCCGCGCCGACGTCGAAGGTCGCGTATCTGGCGATCGTACGCTCGACGTCCGACGAAATGTCACCGGCCGGAAGTTGCTGCGCGAGTGCTCTCATCTGCGCGCCGACGAGGCTCGTCACCGCGCGCAGGCTTTCGCGCCCGTCGAATTCGCGAGGCCCTCCGCCCACCGACGGCGCAGCGAGATCATGGCCCGAAAGGGCGGCAGGCACCTCGATGGATCGCGCAGCGGCAGCGACGTATTCGTTCCAACGGGCTGGCGGCTCGGTCGAGCCCTTGTCCGAGAGAAACTCCGCACCGAAGAGTGTCGTGAACAGCGGCTCGGCGGCAAAAGGCCGGACAGCCTCGTCCACGCGAGCGATTTGCAAGAAATTGTTGGCAAGGACGACCATCGCCACGGATCTCGCTTGAACGCCGATGAGCCCTTCGGTCATGCGACCAAAATCGTCGAGCTCCGCCACGGCGCGATGTGCCCGCAGCTTGTCGATCGACGGCGAAACACCAGCTCCGGCGCGCATGATTTCGGCATAGGCGTGGCGACCTTCGGCGATGGCCGCGAGCCCCTTGTCGAGAAACGACAGGAGCTCGGATACCTCGCGGGGCGACGTCTCGATGCTCGGCGTTCGCGTCACCCGGCGACGTATCTCGAAGGTCGCATCGGCGTCGAGACGATAGAGGCGGAGCGGCCTCACGTGAACGGCTTGCGCAGCCGCGGTACAGCTCCCCGTTTCGGGGCCGAACGCCGCGGACACTTCTTCTTCGGGGGCCCACGGCGGAGCATGGTAGACAGCCGGCGCGAGCCAGCAGTTCATCGCCGCGAGCACGAGGGCGCGCGTGTCGATGGACGCCTCGTCCTCGGAGGGCAAGTCGGGTGGGGGGGGCGGCGGAAACGACCGTCGAAAGCCTCCCAACGCACACCCGAGGGACGAGGTTACGAAAATGGCGATGGGCCCGATGAGCGAACATGCACTGCGCATGGGCGCTCTCGGCTGCCAATCTTGCGCCACCCGCGCCGCTCGAAGTACGTAGGGCTCCCGCACGAAAGCACGACCGCGAGGTCGCAAAATCGACCGACCGGCCGCGCCGGACGTCGCGGGCGGAGACGACGCGCCTCACGCTGGCTCTAGCAGCAACGCGATTCCGGCAGTAAGGCTATTGGGATGCAATTTCGATCGATGATCGTAGCCGTTTCGATGCTCGCCGCCTGCGCGCCCGCAGTTGGCCGTCACGGCGGCACGCCCGCGGGCACGGCGGCGAGCCGCGCCACGGGTCGCAACGCGGGAGCGGAGCTTTATTCGACCGAACCCACGCCGTCGGCCGTGCGCGGCGGTCCCGACGCGACGCAGCTCGCCAACTCCCTGATCGACCTGAGTCGTGCGCGGGGGCTCAAACTCGTGGGCGACGGACGGCTCGCGGAGCTCGGAGACTTCATCGCCGCGAGCGTCGATCCTACCGGGCGACCTCCTTCGTCGGGGACGGTCGACGCGTACGCGCATCGCCTCGGCCTCGTCGAAGCGTTGCCGCTCTTCATGGTCCTCGGACAGTCCGAGGGTGGAGCGTGGTCGGGTTCGGTCGAGGACATGTTTCGCAGCGCACCCAAGAACATCTCCTACAATCGCTACGGCGTCGCCGTCGTGTCGCGCTTCGATCAGCGGCTCGCCGTGATCGTCATGGCGTCGTCGTCGGCCCAAATAGCGCCCGTCGCCAGGCACGTTCGCGAGGGAGCGACACTCTCTTTCAAGGGTCGCCTCCTCGATCGCTACCAGCACGCGCAGATTGAGGTCACCCAGCCCGACGGCTCGGTGAAACACGTCGCCGACCAACCGGGGCGAAAGTTCGACGTCGCCATTCCGATCGCGGCGCGCGGCGTTCACCGCGTCGAGCTCTTGGCCGAGGGTCCCTTCGGCATCGAGGTGCTCGCCAATTTTCCCGTCTTTGCAGGCGTAGACGAGCCCGACATCGTCCCCGTGTCGCGGCCCGCGAGCGCCGCCGGAGACGAGCCCAAGGACGGCGCCGCGGTCGCCTCGAAGTTGCTCGGTCTCTTGAACGAGGCCCGCAAGACAGCAGGAGTGCCGCCCCTCGAGGCGCACAACGACCTCGCGTCCGTTGCCGAAGCTCACAGCCGCGACATGGTCGACGCCGGCTTTTTCGGGCACGTCTCACCCACGAACGGCGATCCGGCGGCGCGCGTGAGGCGACGCGGCCTCGGCTTCGTGCTGATCGCCGAAAACGTGGGGCGGGGCTCGACCGCCGACGAAGTGCACGCGATGCTCCTCGAAAGCCCGGGGCACCGCGCCAACGCCCTCGACCCCAAGCTCACCCACGTGGGCATCGGCGTCGTCATCGACAAACAAGGCGGGCAGACGCACCTCGTCGCCACCGAAGAGTTCGGCGGTGTCGCCAAGGTCATCGATACGCGCACGGCCCCCGACGATCTGATCAAGATGATCAACGCTCGCCGCGCGGGCGCGGGAAAGCCGCCCGTCGAGGTCAACGCGTCGCTCGCCGACGCGGCCCAAAAGGGCGCCACTTCGTTCTTTCAAGAACCGAACTCGCCCCAGCAAAAAATCGTGGAGACAGTGAACGCGGGGCTCGCCCACCCGCCGGGGCCCGCGGCCTCGCCCATCGGCAAGCGAATGCGGGCCGCCCAGAGCTTCCTCGTTCCCGTCATCTCGCTCGATCAAGCGTTGAAGATCGAGCAG
>DATEMX010000235.1:0-3301 GCA_035275365.1 Polyangiaceae bacterium
GACGCGAGAAGAGCCGGGCGGTGCCCCGCCCCGGCAGCTCGAGCGGACCGTCGGGGGCGCGCGCTCCTTTGCCGGGACCGCGGAGAAACGACGCGTCGGCGAAGGCGAGATCTTCCGAAACGATCGAGCTACCGGTGTAGCGGACGCCGAGCTGCGACACGAAACGAAAGAGCCGCCGCCGAACGCGAGGGTTCGCTGCGATGCGCGGCAGCGCGGTCATCACGAGCAGGTTGCGGAGCGCGGAGAGGGCGACGCTCGGCGCGGCCGCGACGGAGAGCAGCCGATCGGTGAAGTGGCGAAGCTTCTGACCGATCGGTCGTCGCTCTTCTTCGTAGCTGTCGAGCAAGGTCTCCGGTGACACGCCACGAACGACGAGAGCCACCTTCCAAGCGAGGTTGGCCGCGTCCAAGAGGCCCGTATTCATCCCCTGCCCCCCCGCGGGACTCTGAACGTGAGCGGCGTCACCCGCCAAAAAGAGACGCCCGCGCCGATAGCGCGCCGCGACGCAATGGTGAAGCCGGTATCGCGTCGTCCAACGCGGCCGCTTGAGCTCGGCCCGCGCGGGACAGAAGCGCTCGAAGATGGCGCGAATCTGCGCGATCGTCGGCTCGCCGCCTTCAGGCAACAGGTTCGGCCCCGCGGCGACGATGCGGCAGAGCGGCGCGTCTCGGAAAGGAAAAATGGCCAAGATACCCGAGCGAGGAAACACTAGGCGAATGGCCGAAGGCTCGCCGGCCTCCCGCCAAACCACATCCAAATCGGCGATCACGAAATCTTGCTCGAATGCCGTTCCGGCGAGCCCGATCCCCGCGGCGTGGCGAACGGCGCTGCGAACGCCGTCACAACCGATCACGTACTCCGCGCGCAGCGATTCCTGCGATCCATCTGGGTGTTTGAGCATCGCCACCGCACCGTCGCCGCCGTCGAGACACGTCAAAAGCTCGACCTGGCGTTCGACGTGGACGCCCCATGCCTCGAGGCGGCTCTCCATGCACCGCTCCGTTTCGGCTTGCGAGACGATCAATCCGAAGGGATAGGGCGAGTCGTTCGCGCCGACGTCCGAAAGATCGATGGCCACGGCGGGAGCGCCCGTGACCACGACCTCGATCCGGGTAGCCTTCCGCCCATTGGCGACGAGCTCCTCGGCGATCCCGAATCTCTCGAGGATCTCGAGCGATCGTGACTGCACGGTCATCGCGCGGGACTCGCCCGAACGTTGGGGCGATTTGTCGATGACTCGTAGGGTCAAACCGCGCGCGGCCAGCTCGAGAGCGGCCAAAAGTCCCGTGGGACCCGCTCCCACGATGAGAACATCGGTCTCGCTCGGACGACGCTGCATGCAGACGATGACGTCGATGCGCGCTTCGCGCCACGCCGCGGGGGGCCTTGGTCCGGATGGCGTTCGCGAAGACAGGCCGCGCTCGCGCCTCTACACCGGAATGATGGCGCGGCGACGCCGAACGGGATGTAGCTTCTTGTTCTTCGCGAGCTCGAGCCCCCACGCGATGGCGCGACGCGTGTCGCGTGGATCGATGACGTCGTCGACCAGACCCCATCCCGCCACGCGGTAGACGTCGATGCGGCTCTCGATTTCGCGCACGAGCTCGCGGCGCGCCTCGGCCGGCGGTTCGGCGTCGCCGAAGAGCCGCTTCGAGAGGATGCCCACCATGCCCTCCGCACCCATCACGCCGATCTCGGCCGACGGCCAGGCAACGATGAGGTCGGGCTCGAACGCGCGGCCGCACATCACGTAGTACCCAGCACCGTAGGCTTTGCGCACGACGACCGCGATCTTCGGAACGGTCGCCGCGCTCATCAAATGGAGCATCTTGGCACCGTGCCGAATGATGCCTTGCGCTTCGACCTTGGCGCCGACCATAAACCCGGGGACATCTTGCAGAAAGACGAGCGGCAGTCGAAAGGCGTCGCACACCTGTAGAAAATGAGCGGCCTTGTCGGCCGCATCGCCGTCGAGAATCCCTCCGAGCCAATTCGGCTGGTTGGCCACGATGCCCACGGGCTTT
The DNA here is from genome assembly GCA_035275365.1 of Polyangiaceae bacterium. GTDB lineage: Bacteria > Myxococcota_A > Polyangia > Polyangiales > Polyangiaceae > DASWDH01. The sequence goes on from DATEMX010000235.1 coordinate 2,025, forward strand.
CCCCCGAACCGCGCGAGACACGTGATGATGCTCTTGGCAAAGCGCGGCTTCACGTCGAGGATGTCGCCTTCGTCGACGATCGACCGGATCAGGCGATACATGTCGTATGGCTTGCGATTCGATTCGGGTAGAAGATCGAGGAGCGCCTCGTCGCGACGATCGACGGGATCGGTGCTCGCCCGGAGGGGCGGCTCTTCGTCGCACGACGACGGGAAGAACGACAGGTACTTCTTCACGGCGGCAATGCACTCCGTATCGTTCGCGAACTCGCCGTCGGCGACGCCGCTCACTTCGCTGTGGAGCTTGGAGCCGCCGAGCTCCTGCTCGCTCACCTCCTGTCCGGTAACGGCTTTCACGAGCGCGGGGCCGCCGAGCGCAAGCGAACCTATGCTTTTGACCATCGGCACGTAGTCGGCGAGCCCGGGAATGTAGGCCGTGCCAGCGGCACCCGGGCCCACCATGGCGGCGACCTGAGGCACGACGCCGGACATGGCGACTTGCTCGCGAAAGAGATGGCCCGTGCCGGCAAAGAGCGAGATGGCGTCGGGGTGGCTCGAATCGGCGTCGATGCGCGCTCCGCCCGAGTCGATGAACCAAACGATGGGGCAGCGCCCGCTCTCGGCCATGTGCCTGAGCCGCGTTACCTTCTCCTCGCCCGTGTAGCCGATGCTGCCGCCCTTCACGGTAAAATCGTAGGCCGCCGCGCACACCGTGCGCCCGTCGACCTTGCCGAACGCGCAAACGACGGCGTCGGCGGGGGGCTTGTCGGTGCCGTCGGCTCCGGAGAACATGCCCATCTGCGTGCCGTGCATCCCCACTTCGAAGAAGAGCGCGTCGTCGAAGAGGGCGGCGAGCCGCTCGCGCGCGGTGAGCTTGCCCCTCTCGTGTTGCTTGGCCACGCGATCGTGCCCGCCCATCTGCCGAATCGCTTCGCGGCGGCTCTCGAGATCGCGGACGAGATCGCGCATGTTCACGACGAGATCCCCAAAATCTGCCGCGCCTGCTCGACCGTGGCGACCTTTCGGCCCACGTCGCGCACCATGCGCACCGCCACGTCGCACAGCTCCCCGTTCGACGAGGCCATCTCGCCGTTCGGGAGATAGAAGTTGTCCTCGAGCCCGACACGCACGCTGCCGCCGAGCGTCAGCGCCGCGGCGACGAGCGTCCACTGCACGCGCGAGATGCCGATCACGCCCCAGTGGGCCCCGGCCGGCACGTTGTCGGCCATCGCCGCCAGGTTGCGCGCCGTCGGGGGCACGCCGCCGGTCACGCCCATC
>DATEMX010000236.1:0-4515 GCA_035275365.1 Polyangiaceae bacterium
TCCGTACGGATGCGCGAGGTCCAGACGTCGAGGACCTCGGCGCGGCGCGCGACGAGTGTTTCGTGGAGGCGAGTCATGCACCGTCTTCGATTCATACCCACCGACCCCGATGCGCCTATCGGACCTTCGGTGGACGGGGCCGGCGGCTTGACAGGCGGAGGTCGCAGGGTATGCTTCCATGCGTCTACGCGCATATATGCAAGCTCCCCCCACGGACTGGATCACGCGTTTTCGGGCACTCGGCGACGAAACACGCCTCGGGCTCCTGTGCGCGCTCCTCGCCGAAGAGCTCTCGGTGGGCGAGCTGTCGGAGGTGATGCAGGTGGGTCAGCCGGGCGTCTCGCGCCACCTCTCCGCGTTGCGCGACGCCGGGCTCGTGCTCGCCCGCAAGCAAGGCGCCACGACTTACTACCGCATCAAGCCCGGTGATCCGCTGCTCGAGGGCCTGGTCGGCGCCGATCTTCGCCGTCGGGCTGCGCTCCTCGGTCTCGTGCCCCGCATCGAGCGCGTGGTGGCGCGGCGGCGCGCCAAGGCCGAAGCATTTTTCGACCAGCAAGCCGAGAGTTGGGACGCGATCCGTTCGCAGCTCCTCGACCATGCGGCGGGTCTCTCGTCGCTCGTCCCGCTCATTCCGCGCGGGCTCACCGTAGCCGACATCGGCACTGGCACGGGCGGTATGCTCCCCCAGCTCGCCGAGTTCGCCGAAAAGATCGTCGCCGTCGACATCTCGAAGGAGATGCTTCGCCGCGCCAAGGCACGGGCCAAGTCGCTCGGCCTCGCCAACGTCGACTTCATCAAGGCCGACCTCCGCGCGCTCCCCATCGAGAACGCCACCGTCGACGTCGCCTTCGCCACGCTCGTCTTGCACCACGCGCCCAACCCGAGCGCCGCGCTGAACGAGATGGCGCGCATCTTGAAGCCGGGCGGCACGCTCGTCGTGGTCGACCTCGTGGCGCACAGCCACGATTGGCTGCGCGACGAACAGGGCGACGTGTGGCTCGGCTTCGGCGAGGGCGACATGCTCGAACACCTCTCGCGCGCCGGCCTCTTGGCCACGCACTTCAAGATCGTGTCGCAGGTCGACGCCGGCAAGAAGGGCGCGAATCATCCGCTCAAGCTTTTCGTAGCAAGCGGCAATGTGCCGCATCACAACCGTAGGGAGAATTGAAAATGACTGACAAATACAAAGTAGCGGACATCGGGTTGGCCGCGTGGGGCCGCAAAGAAATCGGAATCGCAGAAAAAGAGATGCCCGGCCTCATGGCCCTTCGCGCCGAGTTCGGCGCCAAGAAGCCGCTCACCGGCGCGCGCATCGCGGGCTGTCTGCACATGACCATCGAGACCGCCGTGCTCATCGAGACGCTCACCGCGCTCGGCGCCGAGGTCACCTGGACGAGCTGCAACATCTACTCGACCCAGGACCAAGCCGCCGCCGCTATCGCCGCCACCGGCGTGCCCGTCTACGCCTGGAAGGGCGAGACCGAAGCGGAATACGACTGGTGCATCGAGCAGCAGCTCACCGCCTTCAAGAACGGCAAGGGCCCGAACTTGATCCTCGACGACGGCGGCGATCTCACCGTCATCGCGCACAAGAAACACCCCGAGCTCTTCAGCGGCCCCGACGCCATCGTCGGCCTCTCGGAAGAAACGACTACGGGCGTGCATCGCCTCTACGACATGCACAAAAAGGGCGAGCTCAAAGTCCCCGCCATCAACGTGAACGACTCGGTCACCAAGTCGAAGTTCGACAACCTCTACGGCTGCCGCGAATCGCTCATCGACGGCATCAAGCGCGCCACGGGCGTCATGCTCGCCGGCAAGACGGCCGTCGTGGCCGGCTACGGCGACGTCGGCAAGGGCTGCGCCCAAGCGCTACGCGGGTTCGGCGCGCGCGTCGTCATCACCGAGATCGACCCCATCTGCGCCCTCCAGGCCGCCATGGAAGGCTACGAGGTGAAGACGATGGAGAAGCTCGCCCCCGAGGGCGATCTCTTCGTGACGGCGACCGGTTGCGACAACGTCATCACCGGCGAGCACATGAAGGTGATGAAGGACGGCGCGATTCTCTGCAACATCGGCCACTTCGACTCCGAGATTCAAATCAAATGGCTCGAGAGCCACCCGGAGATCAAAGAGATCAACATCAAGGAGCTCGTCGATCAGTTCGTCTTCCCCGACGGCAAGAAACTTCTCGTGCTCGCGCGCGGCCGGCTCGTGAACCTCGGCTGCGCCGACGGTCATCCGTCGTTCGTCATGTCCAATTCGTTCACCAACCAGGTGCTCGCGCAGCTCATGTTGTGGGGCGAGCGCGGCAAGATCGCCGTGGGTGTCCACGTCTTGCCGAAGCACCTCGACGAAAAGGTGGCTTCGCTCCACTTGGCCCAGCTCGGCGTCGAGCTCACCAAGCTGACGCCCTCGCAAGCCGAGTACCTCGGCGTGCCGGTCACCGGACCGTTCAAGTCGGATCACTACCGCTACTGATCACTACCGCTACCAAAGCAGCCCTTGGCGGCCGTCGCTCGCGCGGCCGCCATCATGGGCGTCACCCGATTTGTACGCGGTGCGCGCGAGCCCCGACACTCCTTCCGTGCTAGCAGCTAGCCTCGAACAAGTCGTTTCGCCAGCTCGAAATTCGTTTCGCCCTTCAGGGAGGATCGCATGTCGCTCAATCACTACATCACGCTGGGTCGCTCGGGGTTGCGTGTCTCGCCGCTTTGCCTCGGCGCCATGACATTCGGCGAAGACTGGGGCTGGGGCTCGAGCGTTGCCGACTCGGAGGCGATCATGGATCGCTTCATCGAGCGAGGCGGCAACTTCATCGACACGGCCAACGCCTACACCAAGGGCCACTCCGAGAAGATCATCGGCGATCACCTGGGCCGTCATGCAGGCCGGCGCGACCGTCTCGTCATCGCCACCAAATTCTTGAGCAACCTCTACCCCGGCGATCCCAACGGCGGAGGCGCGAATCGCAAAGCAGTGATGGCGCAATGCGAGCAATCGCTACGCCGCTTGCAGACCGACTACATCGACCTTTACTGGATGCACGCTTGGGATTCGACGACGCCCATCGACGAAACGATGCGCGCCCTCGACGATCTCGTGACGAGCGGCAAAGTCCGCTACGTCGGGTTCTCCGACACGCCCGCCTGGAAGTGCGTCGAGGCGCAGATGCTCGCCCGCATGCACGGCTGGGCTCCTCTCGTCGCCCTCCAGATCGAGTACTCGCTCCTCCAACGAACCGTCGAGGGCGATCTTATTCCCATGGCGCGAGAGTTCGGTCTCGGCGTCACTCCGTGGTCACCGCTCAAGAGCGGCGTGCTGAGCGGCAAGTACAAGCGCGAAGAGCACGGCAAGCACGAAGCCGGACGCGGCCAGTGGGCAACGCAGAACCTCCAAGACAAGACGTACGACCTTCTGGATGAAATGGGCCGTATCGCCGCCGAGCTCGGCACCACGGTCGCTCGCGTAGCCATTGCCTGGGTACAGGGCCGCCCCGGGGTCGCCTCGACCATCATCGGCGCTCGCACGCTCCAACAACTCGACGACAACATCGCCGCGCTCGACGTGCACCTCACCGATCAGCATGTCGCCAAGCTCGACGAGCGCTCCAAACCCCCCCTCAACTTCCCGGCCGACTTCCTCGCCAACGGCGCCCCCTTCTTGCACGGCGGAATGACGATCAACGGTCGCACCGCTCCAGTTTGGCCCATGGCCCCCAAGAGCGACGCCGACCGCTACTAGAAATCGCGCACATGAGCGAGCGCCCGTCGAAGCGAGCCCTGAAAGAACAGCTCGTGGCCGCGCTTTCGGCCGAGCTGGCGGTCCTCGAACGCGCGCACGACGCTTCACGCGAAGCGGCCACGCACGAAGAGGCGAAGCCTGAAAACGACAAAGACACGCGCGCGCTCGAACAATCCTACGTCGCGCGTGGACAGGCCCTGCGGATAGAACAAATGCGAAGCGATCTGGCCGACGCAGAGAATATGCCGTCGCGCGAGTTCGGAGCAGGCGACCCGGTGGCCCTCTCCGCGGTGGTGATCGTAGAAGAAGGCGACCGCATTCAGGCTTTTTTCGTAGCGCCCTCGGGTGGCGGCACCTCCCTGCACGACGGCAAAATTCAGGTCGTCACCCCGAAGTCACCACTCGGCCGAGCGCTCGTCGGCAAGCGTCGCGGCGACGGCTGCGAACTCGCCATGGGCGGCAAGGTCCGCGAGCTTTCGCTCGTCGAGGTGAGCTGACACCGGTTTTAGATCGCCGTGTCTCCGCGCTCGCCGGTGCGCACGCGAACCGCGTCGTCGACCGGTCGCACGAAGACTTTCCCGTCGCCGATGCGATCGGTTCGCGCGCTCCCGACGATCAACTCCAAGACCTCGGCCACCATCGAATCGGGCACCACGACCTCGACGAGGACCTTGGGGACGAAATCGATCACATAGGCCGAACCGCGGTGAATCTCTTTTCGTCCGCCTGTCCGGCCGAACCCCTGCACCTCGGTGACCGTCATGCCCTGCA
>DATEMX010000237.1:0-8041 GCA_035275365.1 Polyangiaceae bacterium
CTTGTGGGAGGCGTCGGATCGTGTGTGCGGGAAGCGCCTCAAACCGCTGCTGCCCATTCTGGTGCCGGCCCTCGAACGCCATGGTCACCTGCGGCTCGCCGACGACGTTCGCACTCGCGTCCTCGCAGCAAGCGCATCGACGATCGATCGAGTGCTCGCAGGCCCACGTGGGCGGGCGAGGCCATCGAGGCGGGAATGGGGGATCGGCGATGATCTCCCCCGTCGCCCGACGACGCGCACGTGTTGCGCCCGGCGTCCACCCCCGTACGTCTTCGACGGTCTCGGCCGCCAAAGATTTTTCGAAGAGCGATCAGCAAAACGCCTACCCGCGATAAATGCCGAATTCCACTGAATTCACACAAATGACAACGTGGCGCGAAATAGGTGGTTTCATGACCTATTGAGCGACGGATAGGTAACGTTGGTCGGAGAACCGCTCTCTCCGTGGGCCGGTCGATATCGGCCCCATTTCAAGCCCGCAGCAAAACGAGAAGACCACATGATCGCTTTCAACCGTCGTGCATCCTGGCGAAGCCTCCTCGCGTCGAGCCTCGTCGCCCTTGCAGCGTGCTCCAGCAGCGAACCGGGAGCGGGGTTCGAACAAGCCATCGAAGACGACGAGCCGGGCGCCATCGCCGGCGAGCTCGTCTCGTACATCGCCGACTACGAAGACGGCACGACCGAGACGCTGCACTTCTTGCGCCGCGAAGATGGCACCGAACACCGCCTCTACTTTCAGATCGAACCCGAGATCGCGCCGAGCTCCCGCTTGCGCGTCTGGGGCACCGAATCCACCGGTTCGATCGACGTCTCGAAGTACAAGCTGCCCAAGTTCCAACCCGAGCCCGCGGGCGTCGCTTCGCAGCGGGCCGCGCTGACGGGTGCCGAGGCCGGCGTGCCCAGGAAGTTCTGCACCGTGATCGTCGGACTAAACGGCGCCACCGTCCCCACGACGTGCGGCAACAACGGCACGAGCTGCGTCACGGAGACGAACGCCGACCAAGCCTTTTACAACGGTCCGCGCTCGGTCAACGCCTACTTCCAAGAGAACTCCTACGGACAAGAGAGCGTCGGCGGCAAGGTGCTCGGCACGGTCAACTACCAGATGGCGAGCGGTTGCGACATCGTGCCGATGGCCAACGCCGTGCGCGGAATGTTCCCCGACGAGAAATGCGATCAGTGGGGCCTCGTCATGACCCCCGAGGCCAAAGGTTGCCCGTGGCGCGGGCTCGGCACGCTCGGAACGTCGGACAAGCCGGCCAGCTTCACTTGGTACAACAACACCCTCAACTGCGTCACGGCGGCACAAGAGCCCAGCCACAACTACGGCGCGCTCCACTCGCAGGCAATGGACTGCGGCGCGGGCCAAGCCTTCCTGGACGATCCGACAAGCTGCAGTCAGATCACTTACGGCGACAACTTCGACACCATGGGCCATGGCTGCCGCCACATGAACGCGTGGCAGAAGCTCTATCAAAAGTGGTGGGGCGGGTGTAACGCCGTCAAGGTCACCCAGAGCGGCACCTTCAATCTCTACCCAACCGAGAAGCCCTGCGACGGCGTGCAGGCGATTCAAGTCCCGTTCCCGGGCGGCAAGGTGCGTCGCTATCAGAACCGCGACCTCACCAGCTACTACCTCGAGTACCGCGCGCCCATCGGCTTCGACGGCACCACCGGCAATTCGAAGCCGATGACGGCGCAAGTGCTCGTTCACGTCGCGCCCGATCCCATCCTGCCCAATCAGGCCGGCCCGCGCGGCTCCGAGACGTGGATCATCAACGTCGGCAACGGCACCGACGTGCAAGGTCTCACGCCGGGCGGCGTCAAATCGTTCTCCGATCCCGCCGGCGGCCTCACCTTCACGGTCACGGCGATGGACGGCGAGAAGGCCGTCATCGACGTCAAGGTCGACAACCCCGTGGCGAACGCTGGGCCGGCCCTGTGTCTCGACGGCAAGAATACGGTGCTGGAAGGCTCCGGGCCGGCGACGTGCAACGGCCCCATCGTGACGCTGCCCGATGGCGGCGGGGCGGGCGGATCCAGGGTCGACGCAGGCCCGGATACGGGGCGGAGCGACGCCATGGCGGAGACGGGGCCGAGCGACGGAGCCGGAGGCGGAACGGGCGACTCCGGCATCGTCACCGACGGCGCTACCATCCCGGCCAACGGCGCAGACGGCTCCACGGCAGGAAACAACGCCGAAGGAGCTCGCAATCCGACGGGCAATCCCGGCAGCGACAAAGGCGGATGCGCTTGCAAAATCGCGGCGCCGAGCACGAGCGGATGCGCTAGGGCCCCCATCGCGCTCGGCCTCGGCCTCGCGGGGCTCTTTGCGTCGCGTCGTCGCTTGCGTCGACACGACGCCTGAGTTTCAGACCCCACGACGAAGGCCGGGATGACCGGCCTTCGTCAGGTTCGGGTTTTCGCGACCGACACAACCGATCTCGAATGTCAGAACCCGACGGCGACCCCTGAGGCGGCCGATACCGTTACACTCCGCGGCTACGTCGGCGTATCTGGCAATGAGCAGGTTGTACGCCTTCACCACCGTCTAAATGATGTGGGCAGATTTGTCGACATTTCACGAGCCGATATCGTTTACGCGGAGGTCACGCACACTTGAGCGGCATCGAGAAGGGGTTGGTCCGGCCGACCTTGCAGACTCTGACGATCCTCGCTGAGAGGCTCGAGATCGATCTGCTGGACTTGCTTACTTTCCCGGAGGAGTCGCCACGCCATCAACTCGTCGACCTGACACGGCGGATGACCCCGGGAACCATCCGTCGCCTCGTCCGTGACGCTGGCAGCTGATCGCTGCGTCGCCACCCTCCAGTTTCACGCTTCGTCAATCTTGTCCGTCACTTCGCTGGTTGTCGCAACCTCGCGACGTCGGGTGAGTTGCCGCACTCGCACACGGAGGGAGTCGTTTTCAGTGCGAAGTTTACGGTTCTCGTCCTGAAGGCGGGCGATCAGTCGATCCTGAACCCTCTGCGCCTCGAGCATCGAATCGAGAGCCAAACGTTCGAATGGTCGACTCGCCTCAAGAGGACGGGCGGACGTGCCCACGGGAATCGGGGGGCCTTTCCGAACCGCACCCTTACCTCGCACGACCCGTTGTCGACGAGGGGTGTGGCCTATCGCGCCAATCGGCGTCCAACCATCGTCGAGCGCTCGAAAGAGGTAGGAGCTGCGGCCCGAGCGGACAGCGTGATCGCGGCACACTTGAGCGAGCCGAGCGGCAATCTCGTCGAAGTCATCGGTCAGCGCGACGACGGCGAGGTCGACCTTCTGGCGCCCTGCGCGAACGGCGACGCTCGTGGCCGGGCCGGGGTCACGCGCGTCATGCATGCGCTCGAGCCATGACGACAAGCTGTTCATCACCTTCGAAGCGAAACTAGCATCCACACGCAGCCGCGCCAGCAACCCGCGACGACAACTGAGGGTTCCTATCGGGAGAATGCGGACCGCAGTGGCCACTACGAGTCCTGCGTTTCATCGTCACCATCGTCACGGACTAGAAAGCGACTGGGGAATCGTGCCGTTACCCGTGACGATCGTCGTTGTCGCCGCTCAACGTTACCGATGTCGTCATCGTCACCGCGGTCGACGCATCCGCTCGCAATTCCTTTCATCGCCAATTGGCATTTGCCACGGACAATTGGCCGGCACATGCTCCAACGCGATGCGACGATTTGGCTCTCATCGAGCTCGAATTGCCAGGCCCTCGGCATTTGCCCCCGCCGTTGGCAGGGAGCTCACGCGCAATCTCATTTCGGTCACGAAACCGTGTTGGCCCGCAAGCTTCGCTTGCTCGATCGCGGCCGAGGTTCGAAGCGTAGTCTCGACCGCGAAGGACTGCGCACGGTCGACGTGATCAAGCACGAAGAGCTCACACTCCTTCGCGACCGCGCGGCGCACGTTACGTGGGATCGCGCGATAGCTGCCCAGGATCTGCGCTCAGCGACGATTCTGGCGGCTGCCAGCTCCATCACGCGGCGCTCCCACTCCTCCTCGTCCTCGGGGCGATCGAGGTCGAGATCGCCAAAAGGGGCGCTCGAGATGGGCGAGGGGTCATTCGCGTGTGTGGGCATGACGGAAGGATGCCCGATCCTTGGTGAGCTGGCCAGAACGGGTTGGACCGTTCCGTCGAGAACGGGCCGGCCGAAGCCGTCGCATCCTCGGGTACCTTTGCCATCGGCCACGAGATCGAGCAGTGTGGCGACAGCAATGGTCACGGCAAAGCGCGTGCTCTTCGTCTTCGGTCTGCCCTGGATCATCGCGAGCTGCGGCGGGCCCACGGAGCCTCCGGCATGCGTCGCGGGGCTCGCGATCGACTGTCAGCCGCTCTATGATCCGACCGTGTACTCAACGATCTTCGAGAAAATCCTACGGCCGAGTTGCGCACAGGGCAGGGGCACCTGCCACACGGCCGACGCGGCCCAGGGGGGGCTCGTCTTCGACGACGCCGACGACGCTTACGCCCGGCTCGTCGCCAAGCCCGGCGCGGGCTACGCGAACGTCGTTCCGAAAGACGCTGCGTGTAGTCCGCTCGTGGTCCGGCTCGAGTCGAGCGATCCCAACTATCGCATGCCTCGGGGGCCCGACCCGCTGCTCCCTTCGGAGCGGTGCACCATCGTGAAGTGGATCGCAGCGGGCGCCGCGCGATGACGAGAGAAATGCCGCCGCCGGCTGCGAGGCCCCTCTCTCCGCGGACTTTCGAAGGCAAGTTCTCGCGTGGATCGTGTGTGGCCCTCGAGACTAACTCGTAGCGAGGATCTCCTGCTCGAAACGGCGCACCGCGACGGCATCAACTTCTCATGGCTCGTGAGGCTTCGATGGGCCGCGATCGCAGGGCAGCTCGTCACCACCTTGGTCGTTCACGACGTCATGGGCATCCGGCTTCGCCTCGTGCCGCTGCTCATCCTCATCGGCGTCGGTGCCACGACCAACCTGGCCGCGATCGCGTGGATCGCGCGGGGGCGCGTTTCGCCGCGGGCCTTGCCGGTCGTCATGGTCTTCGACACGCTGCTCTTGACCGGTCAGCTCTATCTCACGGGCGGACCCTTCAACCCCTTCAGCTTCCTCTACCTCGTGCAGATCGCCCTCGCCGCCGTCGTGCTGCCGGCCCGCTGGACATGGGCGCTCGTGCTGATTTCCCTCGCGTGCTCGGCGTTCCTCTTCGTCGGGTACGACGAGCTTCCGCTCGGACCGCGCTCGCATGCCGAGCACATGCGCATCCACCTCGTGGGGATGTGGGTCGCCTTCGGCGTCGCCGCGGGCTTCATCGTGTATTTCCTTCTCCGCATCACGCGAGCGCTCGCGCTGCGCGACGAAGAGCTCGGGCGCGCTCGTCATTTGGCCGCGCGACAAGAGAAGCTCGCCTCACTCGCGACGCTGGCAGCCGGCACGGCACACGAGCTGGCCACGCCCTTGTCGACCATCGCGCTGGTGGCGCGCGAGCTCGATCGTGAGCTCTCCGACCCATCGAAGCTCGAGCTCGCCAAGAGCGACGCCAGGCTCATTCGCGAGCAAGTTCAGCGATGCCGCGACATCCTCGATCACATGTCGGTCCGCGGCGGAGCCTTCGCCGGCGAGAGCATCACCACGGTCGACCTGCCGACGGTGTTCGACGAGGCCGTGGCCGAGCTCGCGAAGGTGCCGCCCATCCGCGTCGAGCTCTTCGAAGCGGCCGGCGCGTGTCGCCTCGAGGCGCCGCCCAAGGCCCTCGCGCTGTCGCTGCAAAATCTCCTCAAGAACGCGCAAGACGCCTCGCCCGGCGGCGAAGAGGTGGTGCTCACGGCCAAGCTCGTCGACACCAAGGTTCGCATCGAAGTCCGAGATCGAGGAACGGGCATGCCGCAAGACGTTCTCGACCGCTTGGGTGAGCCGTTCTTCACCACCAAAGCTCCCGGGAGCGGCATGGGGCTCGGAGTTTTCGTCTCGCGGGCGATGATCGAGCGGCTCGGCGGTGTCTTCTTCGTGGCCTCCCGGCCGGCCCAAGGGACCTGCGTCACCATCGACCTCCCCTGCGACAACTTGCCACATCGCACCTGAGCCGTGAGCGCCGTAGATCCAAAGCCCTTGGCTGACTCCGACTCTCGCCCTTCGATCTTGCTCGTCGACGACGACGAGACGTTCGTCGAGCGTCTGGCTCGTGCCTTTCGGGAGCGCGGTTACGACGTGAAAACGGCGAGAGACTACGACGGAGCGATGAGCGTGGCTCGGCCCGAGTCGCCCGAGTTCGCCGTGGTCGACATGCGTATGCCCGGCCGCTCGGGGCTCGAGCTCGTGCGTGATCTGAAGAGCATCGACGCGGCGACCGAGATCTTGGTCCTCACGGGCTACGGCAGCATCGCCACCGCTGTCGAGGCCATCCGCATCGGCGCCAAGGACTACCTTCCCAAGCCCGCCGACGTCGACGACATCCTCGCCGCGCTCCAACGCGACCCCGACGGCAAGAAGGTGATGCCGACCGATTTTCAGCCGCCCACGCTGGCGCGCGCGGAGTGGGAGCACATCCATCGCGTGCTCTCCGACTGCGACAGCAACGTCTCCGAGGCCTCCCGCCGTCTCGGCATTCACCGGCGATCGCTCCAGCGCAAGCTCTCGCGCTATCCACCCCGAGAATAGAGGCAACCGCCATGACCTTCTCCACGTTCTTGTCGCGTTCGCGAGCGGCGCTCTTGGCCCCCCACCTATTGTTGCTGGGCTGTGGCGATGCACCCGCGCCCCAGGCGGGCTTTCCGGCCTCTGCGGCGGCGATCGTCACCACCGACGGCGGGCAACTCGTCGTCGAGATGCGCACCGGGCCACAGCAACCACCAGAGCGCGGCGTGGCCTCGGTGCTCCTCGTCGTCAAAAATACGCGCGGTGAACCCGTCGACGGACTCACCGTTGTTGCCCAACCCTGGATGCCGGCCATGGGACACGGCGCACCCGTCGAACCGAGCGGCCACGCCGAGGGCAACGGACGCTACGCGCTCGAGAACGTCAGCTTCTTCATGCCCGGCCAGTGGGAGCTCCGAACGAGCTTCGCCGGACCCGTGACCGACAGCGTGACGTTCGGCTTCGAGATCCCTTGATCGAGCTTCGCTACCTGGCCTTCGCGGCGACGCTGCTCTACGTTCGAGCGTCGGCGGCGCAGGCGTGTTGTGCAGGCGCGGGCGCAATCGCTCCTGCGCGTTTGGCCGTGCACGAAGACGCCCTCCTCGGGCTTCGCCTTCGAGCCGCGAGCGTCTTCGGCTCGTTCGGAAAGACCGGCCAATACACCGCCGCGCCCGCGGGCAAGCACGAATGGGATTTCGAACAGGCCGTCATCGGCGCGCTCCGCCTCTTGCCGCGCGCGCAGGTGGCCGTCGTGGCTCCGCTCGTCGAGACCTACCGGCGCGCGGACACGTCGGAATTCGGCGGCGGCATCGGCGACTTCAACCTGAGCGCGCGCTACGATGTGGTGCACGCCGGCGAATCCCGATGGCTCCCCGGAATCGCCGCGCTCGCGGGTGTTACGTTTCCCACGGGCACTTCGCTCGAGTCGGCCGATCGCCCGCTCGCCACCGACGCCACCGGTAGCGGCGCCTTCCAAGGAAACGCGGGGGTCGCCCTCGAGCGAACGGCGGGGCCGTGGCTGTTCGGTCTCACCGGGCTCGTCGCCAAGCGCGCACAACGGACGGTGGCTGGCATGCGGAGTGTGCTCGGCACCGAGTGGTCGTTTCTGGCCGCCACGGCCTTCACCTTCCCGAGCGACGCCGCGCTCGCGCTCTTGGCGTCGTACACGCTCGAGGGCGAAGCCGAACGAAACGGACGCGCCGAGCCCGGGACGCAGCGTCGCCTTCCGCAGGTCACCTTGGCCGGTGTTTTCCCGCTCGACGCCCAATGGCGCCTTCAAGCCGCCGCGTTCGTCGCGCCTCCGATCTCCGATTGGGGGCAGAACCTCCCCGCAACGACGGGCATTTCGCTCACGCTGCTGCGCGCGTGGTCGCGCGCGCCGTATTGTCTCTAGTAAGAAACCTCGGTCAGGCTGTCTCACCGCGACGCCGGTTTC
>DATEMX010000238.1:0-2586 GCA_035275365.1 Polyangiaceae bacterium
GAGCGAGACGCGCGCGGCCCTTGCCGCTCCGCCCGCGACGCGCGCGGCCCTTGCGGCTTCGTCCGTGACGCCCGCCGCTGCGACCAGCGGAAATGAGCCGCCACGCGTGGACGTCGCGAAGCGAACGAAGGTGACCGTCGAAGCGGCGGCGATGGGCACCCGCCTCAACTTCGTTGCCATCACATCGGCGCGGCTCGACGAGACCAAGACCCGCGCCGCCATCGATCAAGCCGTCGCCGAGATTCGCCGGCTCGAAGGCTTGATGACGACGTGGCGCGACGACAGCGAGGTCTCGCAGGTCAACAAGAGCGCCGGCAAAGCGCCGGTGAAGGTGAGCCCCGAGACGTTTGCCGTCATCGACAAGAGCCTGTGGATCAGCGGCGTCTCGGAGGGTGTCTTCGACATCAGCTTCGAGGCGATGCGGGGGCTCTGGAGGTTCGACGAAGACGCCGACGGGCATCCGCCGAGCGCGGCCGACGTCGCCGCGCGCCGCAAGTTCATCGACTATCGCCATATCGTCGTCGACAAAGAGAAAATGACGGTCTTCCTCGATCGCGCCGAGACCAAGATCAGCTTGGGAGGAATCGCCAAGGGGTTTGCGATCGACCGAGCGGCTTCGTTGCTGCTTTCGCTCGGCGTCGAAGATTTTCTCGCGCAGGCGGGCGGCGATCTCTACGTGCACGGGAGAAAGCCCGACGGCTCACCGTGGGTAGCCGGCGTGCGCGATCCTCGCGGCCCCGAGGGTTCGTACTTTGCGGCGATGCCCGTCGTCGATCATGCATTTTCGACGGCCGGTGACTACGAACGCGCTTACGTCTTGCGGGGCAAGCGGTACCACCACATCATCGATCCGCGAACGGGCTACCCGGCGACGGCGTCGCGGAGCGTGACCATTTGGGCCAAGGACGCGCTGACGGCCGACGCGCTCGACGACGCCGTGTTCATCTTGGGACCCACGAAGGGGCTCGAGCTCGTCGAGTCGATCGACGGCGCCGGCGCCGTCATCGTCGACACCGACAACCGCGTGTGGGTCTCGAAGCGTCTCGAGGGGCTCGTCAAAATCGATCGGCCACCCACGGGCGGTATCTGATCCGGTTCGTTCAGTTGTACGTTGCCGTGAAGAGGACCGACCCGTAGGTCACTTTGTCGGTCTGGGTTTCTTGGGGAAGGTCGCCCTTCGTGCGCGCGTAGAGGAACCGGCCCATGACACCGAGCCCCCAGTAGTTGCCGACCCAAAATTCGTAGCCGACGTGGGGCGCGATACCCAAACCGCCGCGATTTTCGTTTTTCGGGTTCTCGATCTGGTCGTCGCGCACCTGCAGGCCCGCCAAGCCGACGAGCCCGCCGAAATGAAAGCCTGCCTTGGGGTTCGGGTAGTAATCGACCAGCGCCGAAAGGAGCGTGAGCCTGGGATCGTGGGCCGTGCGTACGGAGCGCATGTCGCCGCTCAGCTCGGCGCTGCCCGTTTGTGCGCTCACGATCGAACCGGCGAGGATGAACCCGGGGCTGAGCGCGCCGCCGATGTCGAGCTCGAAGGTGACCGCCGCGCCGCTGGCGTGGAACTCGCCCGGCAGGGCTCCTCCTTCGACTTTGACCGAATCGCTCATGTATCCGCCGCCGAGCCCCATGCGTAGGAAAAAGCCCGTGTGCGAACGAGCGTCGGCCGGAGGCGCCGAAGGTTGCGAAGGCGCGTAGGGAGGTGGTGGGTACGGCGTGTAGTAGTAGCCCGGAGGCGCAGGGGGATAGCCCGGGGGCGAAACCGGTGTAGCGGGGGCGTAGACTGGTGCGCTCGGCGGCGGCGCGGGGCGAGCGGACTGTGACGCTGCCGGCTCTGCACCGGGTTGAGCCGCCGTCGACGTCGTGGGCGCGGTGGGCGCAGGTGCCGTGGAGGTCGGCGCCGATGCGCTAGGCGTCGGGACCGGAGCGATCGACGGTTGTGGCGCCTGCGGCGGCAGCTGCGGCAAGGGCGTCGAACTCTGCGCCGCCGCGGCTCCACCGGTGAAAAGCAGGGAGGAAACGAGAACGAGCGGTGCGCATCGCATGTTCGCTGAAAAGAGAAGGTACACTGCCCCAGGCCTAACGGCCTCGGAAATTCGGCTTCGTTTTCTGGGCGAAGGCTGCGAGCGCGAGCCTCCGGTCTTCGCTTCGCAAGCAAGCGTCGTAGAAGTCGCGTTCGAGACGAAGACCGTGCGCGAGCGGAACGTCACGCGAGGCGTCGATGGCGCCGAGGGCAGCGGCCTGCGCGATCGGTGCTCCCCGGAGGATGGGTTCGATGTAGGCGAGCGTGTCATCGAGCACCGAGACGCCGGCGGGCGAGACCCGATTGACGAGACCCCACGCCAACGCTTCTTCTGCCGTGAGCCGGCGCCCGAGGAGGATCATCTCCTTGGCGCGCGCTTCGCCGACGATCCTCGGAAGCCTCTGGGTGCCGCCGCCGCCCGGGATGATGCCGAGGGTCGTTTCCGGGAGGGCGAGCATGGCCGAGGGCGCGACCACGCGCAGATCGCACGCGAGCGCGAGCTCGAGCCCGCCCCCCAACGCGACGCCGTTGATGGCGGCCACGACGGGCTTGGAGCTATGATCGAG
>DATEMX010000239.1:0-3213 GCA_035275365.1 Polyangiaceae bacterium
CCTCGACGAGCTTCGCCGGGCCGTGTACGACTTCCTCTTGTGGTTCAACACTCAGAAGAAACCGCCGTTCAACTGGACCTACAGACCGAAGTCGTGGGGACCGTCGTAACCTCCGGCGGAACTTCCGCCGCGCGGCACTAGCCTTGGCCAATGGCGCGGCGCATGAAGAGATTTTCGAGTGTCTCGCGCCGTGGGATCACTTCGACGATCCGAGCGCCCGCCTCGAGGGCGAGCGCCAAGACCTTGGGAACGACGGCGTCGCCCTCGATATCGACGACCACGTGATCGCCGACCTGCTGCGTGCCGAGCCCGAGGGCAATGTAGCCGGCGACGAGCTCGTCGCTGGCGCCGGCGAGCGTGACTTCGACGCGCCGCACGTCGGAGCGGAGCAGCTCGCTCACCTTGCCGCTCACGACCACCTCGCCGAGCCGCAGGATGACGACGCGATCGCAGAGCGTCTCGACGTCGGTCAAGATGTGCGTCGAGAAAAAGACGGTCTTTCCGCGCTTCTTCTCTTCGACGATGAGATCGCGCACTTCTTTGCGACCGACGGGATCGAGCCCGCTCATGGGTTCGTCGAGCACCAACATCTCGGGATCGCTCACGAGCGCGGCGGCGAGCCCGGTGCGCTGCAACATGCCCTTCGAGAGGCGCCTTACCTGACGATCGGCCGCGTAGGCGATTCCGGTGCGCTCGAGCGAGCCGTCGACCTTGCGCATCAAATCGGCGCCAGAGAGACCGTGAAGGCGCGCGCAGAGGACGACGAATTCGCGAGGCGTGAGGTACGGATAGACGTACGGATTCTCCGGCAAAAACCCCACGCTTCTCATTGCCGAGGGCGACGGCACCGGTTCGCCGAAAACCTTGGCGTTTCCCCCGGTCGGCCGGATGAGCCCCGTGAGCATCTTGATGGTGGTGGTCTTGCCCGCCCCGTTCGGCCCGAGAAAGCCGAAGATCTCTCCGCGTTCGACGCGAAAAGAAATGCCTTTGACGGCGGGCACCCGGCGCATGAAAAATCCCTGCCGAAAGGTCTTCTCGAGCTTGTCGACCTCGATGGGCAGCGTCACGAGATCCCCCGTCGGCTCTTCTCCATGAGACCAGTGCCGCCCGGGCCGGGCATCTTGAGATCGGTGAGGACGACGTCGGGATCGAAGTCGCTCAACTTGCCCAGCGCTTTGAATCCGTCCGCCGCGGTTTCCATGGGAAAGCCGTCTCCGTGGAGAAAATCGCTCAGCGCTTCGTCATCCACGATGAGAATGCGGCCGCGCGGCGCCATGTTAACGCCAGGGATTAGCACAATTGCGAATTCTGGCATGGATTTCGAAGGTTCTGCTTCACGCCAAAGTTTGATACAAGCGTTCGTGAATCGGGTCCGGACAGGCGTTGCGATGAAGCGCCCGTCTACCCTCGCTGAGGGAACTGAGAGAAAACATGCGCTCTTCTTCGATCCTGACCTCGCTGTCGTCAGCGTTGGTCGCCACGCTCCTCACCTCCTACGCGTTTTCCCAAGCTCCTCAGCCTTCGCCCGCTCCGCCCGGACAACCGCCGGCCGGAACCCCAGTTCCGGGACCGGTCCCAGTTCCCACCCCGGCACCCGCGCCCTACCCGGCACAACCTGGCCCACCGCCGGGGGCTCAGCCGGGGCAGGTGGCGGCGCCGGCGCCCGGCCAACCTCAGCCGCAGAATCCGTACTACGCGCCGCCCGGATATCCTGGCGCGCAGCCGATCCAACCCGGAGCTCCGGGCGCGCCGCCTCTTGGAGCGCCACCTCCCGGAGCACCACCTCCCGGCGCACTGCCGCCCGGTGCTCCGCCTTCAGGCGGCCAACCCAATGCGCCAAGCGGATCAGCGTTCGGCGCGACGGCGTTCGATAGCCGTCAGGGCGTGTCGGCCAACGCAAGCGGCGAGGCCGCGAGCGACGCCGAGAACACCGCAACCGAAGAAACGGCCGACGACCGCGCGCGTTCGCTGCAAGAGCACAACTCCAACGTCGGCGGCACGGGTCTGCTTCGCACGTTGTCAGCCGGTTCGGGCGCCGCGGGAACTTTCCGCATCCACATGCTGCTCGACTGGTTCCAGACGACGTCGTTCCTGTGCTACGGAGGCAATCCCTGTCACCTCGAAGGCGGCGGTCCCGACACTACGGCCGACTCGGCGACGCACTTCGGCGCGAACGTCGGCCTGTCGGTGACACCCTTGCCTTACCTCGAGGCCTACGCCTCGCTGCGTTCGCAGTCGAACAGCAACGACCGCGGCGCGCCGCAGCTCCTTCAGGTGCTCGGCGATTCGCTCATCGGCGTGAAGGGGTTCACCCCCAACAAGATCGGGCAGACGTTCAACTTCGGCGGCGCGGCCGAGCTCTTGCTGCTCAACGGCGCCGGCGGCGTCGGCCTCGACAGCTCGTCGACGAGCTTTCGCGTGAGGGCCCTCAGCACCCTCGACTTTCGCCAGCCGAACGAGGCCGGCATTCCCATTCGGCTCCATGCCAACGTGGGCTATCTGTTCGACAACTCGAGTTCGCTCATCGAAGGAATCGAATCCGCGCGCAAGGCGAGCGGCGACACGCGCGGTCCGAAGATCACGCGCACCGAGCGCTTTGGCCTCGGCATCAACCGCGTCGATCAATTCCAGATGTCGCTCGGTGTCGAAGGCATGTTCGCGGCCGTTCGACCCTTCGTCGAATACCACCTTGGTGTCGCGTCGAATCGCCAGAACTACGAGTGCGATCCGAACAGCGGAACGTTCTCCGGCGGCGACCAATGCCTCGCCCAGTCCGACTTCTCGGGCATGCCCTCGACCCTCACGCTCGGTGCTCGGGCCTATCCCTTCTTGAAGGGGCTCGAAGCGATCGCCGCGTTCGACATCGGCACCACCGGCACCTCTTCCTTCATCGAAGAGGTCGCCCCCACGCCGCAGTGGGACCTCTGGCTCGGCCTCGGCTACGCCTTCGACACCGAAGAGGCTCCCGCTCCCCAGCCGCAAATCGTCGAGCGCGTCGTCGGCAGCGCACAGGGGTCGCAGCGGTACATCCGAGGGTTCGTGCACGAGAAGGACAAGGCCGATCCCATCGCCAACGCCATCGTGCGCTTCGACGGGCGCGCGCTCACCGGCCTCGTCACCGGCGGCGACGGTCGCTTCGTCTCGGGCAACGTCGAGCCCGGCAACTACACGCTGTCAATTCACGCCGACGGCTACAAAGACGCGCAGTGCACG
>DATEMX010000240.1:0-9612 GCA_035275365.1 Polyangiaceae bacterium
TGCAAGCTTGCGAAAGCCGTCGCCAACAAGCGAAGCAAGCCAACCCCACCCTTGGCGCCTTGGCGGCCTCCCGAATTCATTTCCAGGCTCCCCCAGCCCAGATCCTACGGCACCGAGTGCACCACGACGGGCAGCACCCCCGCGTTGTCCTTGACGACGAACACGTGCCGATTGTCGGGCACCTGCGTCGTCACGAACGCGATCGATGATTTTTTGCCGATAAAAACGTTGGGAAGCCCGACCCCCACGCCGTCCGTGGGCGCGTCGACCTTGAGCTGCGTCCCCACGACGTCGACTTCGTCGGTGACCGCGAGCAAGCCGCTGTTTGTAAGAAAATCGATCATCTTGCCGGGCGAGCCGCCGTCGAGCGCCACGACGACGCCGCCTCCCTTCGCGAACGAATCGACCGCACCGTTCCAAAGCGTTCCCGTCGTCGCCATCTGATCGGTCGGCGCGGACGACTGGTCGTACACGAGCAGCACGTCGTAGGTCGCAACGGCGAGCATCGCCGGGATCGCCTTCCACGTGTCGGCCGCCTTGCCCGCGAGCGAGAACGTGAGCGTACGCCCCTTGGTGCTCGCGATGCTGCCGAGAAACCCATTGATCCGCGTGACCGTGCCCGCGTCAGCGAACTCGTCGTACGCGAGCACTCGCACCGACGCGCGGTTCGGCAAGAGCAGCGCGTTGGCCAGCAACGTGAGCTGCGCCGAAACGTCGGATAAAGTGCTGTCAGTATAGTCCATGCCGATCGCGATCTGATGACCGAATCCGGCGCCGACGCACTTACCGGCCTGACAGATGCCGCTCGCGCAGGCGATCGAGCAGTCGCCGCAGTGTTTCTCGTCGCTGAACTTGTCGACGCATTCGGCGCCGCAAGCCTCGAGCGGACTTTCGCACTGCGGCAAGCATTTGTAGGTGCCCTGAAGCCCGCAGACCGGCGTCGCGCCGCCGCACTTGGTATCGCAATCGCCGCATTGCGCGGCCGTGTTGTAGGGCGGAATGCAGCCGCTACCTGCTTCGCCGGCATCCGAGGTTCCCCCTTCACCGACATGACCGTCGGTCGCGCCGCCGTCGGCGACCGAGACGTCGGGGTTCGCGTTGCCATCGCCCAGCGCGCCGTCGTTCGCGGCGTCACTCGCCGCGCCTACGCCGTCGTCACCGTCGGCGCTGCCGTCGCGAAGCCCCAGCTTCTTGCGCAGCTTGTCGTCGTCGAGCTCGCAGATGCCCGAGATGCACGATTCCACGTCCGAGCAAACGCGCCCGCACACGCCGCAGTTGTTCTGATCGCGGTTGAGATCGATGCAAGCGAGGCCGCACTCCGACAAGCCCGCCCGGCAAGTGCCGCCGACGAGCGAGTCGCTCCCGCACGCGGAAAACACGAGCGCGAGCGGCGGCGCCAGCACCGACAAGCCAAACCCCCATTGTACGGCCCACCTCATTCGCTCTCCTTCTCGACCGGAGGCGTAGACGGCGGCGGAGGCGCCAGGGTTTCTTTCGGAGCCGTCGGCACCGCGTCGCTCCGCAGAATGTCTCGTTTCTCTCGGGTAATGCGAAACTCTACGCGTCGATTTTGGTAGTAAGCTCGACCGCTCTTCTCAGCCACGCGCGGGTTCTGCTTGCCGAAACCGATCGACGACAGCCGTTCGCGCGACACGCCATAGCGCACGAGGAGCTGGAGCACCGACTTGGCGCGCGCCTCCGACAGCCTCTGGTTGTACGCCTCTTCGCCGCGCTCGTCGGCGTAACCCTCGACCTCGACGCTCGTGTATTCGGGGTGACGGATGATGATCTGCGCCACGCGCCAGAGGAGCGGCTGGCTCACGAGCAGCACGATCGACCGGTTCGTATCGAAGTGAATCCGATCGTCGAGCAAGATCTTGTCGCCCACCACTCGCACCTGCACGTCGTCGGGACAACCGTCGTCGTCAGCGTAGCCGTTCATCGTCTCGGCTTCGTTCGGGCACTTGTCGGTGATGTCGGGAATGCCGTCTTTATCGTTGTCGGGATCGGGGCACCCGTCTTCGTCCCAGAAGCCGTCTTTGTCTTCCGGTTCGTCGGGGCAGCGGTCCACGTCGTCGAGCACGCTGTCGTGATCGCGATCGCCGACGGGGCAACCGTTCGTCTTGGGGTCGGTCGTGCGCTTGCCCGGCGTATTGGGGCAGGCGTCTTCGAGATCCCTCACGCCGTCTTTATCGTTGTCGGGATCGGGGCATCCGTCGAGGTCCTCGAAGCCGTCTTTGTCTTCGGGATCGTCCGGGCACTTGTCGCGCGAATCGACGATGCCGTCGCCGTCGCGATCGCGTTCGGGCTCGGCGCCGCCGAAGGTGGCGTGGATCCCAGCGAGGGCAATGTGGGCGTCGTCGGGCCGCAGCGTATCGTCGGGTTGAAAGATGTGGAGGTAGCCGACGTACGGCCCCGCGCCGAACTTCTCCCACATGAAGTCGAACCCGAGGTGAGCATCGAAAGCACCTCGCGTGAGATCGCCCGTCCGCGCGGCTCCGCCGTTCACGTCGAGCCAGATGCCCGACGCCGACACGAGCTTACCGTCGCGCGGCGCGGCGAAGGGTCGCGCCCGCAGACCCGCCGTGAGCGCCTGCCCACTCGAGCTTCCGCGCGCCGCCAGATCTGGGTTGGCCGGTGCATCGCCGCCCGACAAGGTAACGGCGGAGAGCTCGAGCTGCGCGCCGATCGCGCGACCAAGGCCGAGCTCGATCGCTCCACCCGCCGTCCACCCGAGGCCCGTCTCGCTCTCTTGCGTGCCCGATACCGCGCGCGCCGCGCCCCCCTCTGCGTGAAAGCGGAGCGTCTGCGCACCCGCCGAGCCCGCTGTCAAAACGGCAACCGACGCGCACAGCCCAACACCCCAGGGGTGGCGGAGAATCATGTGGAACAACTGTACTTACGTCCGTTCTCCACACGAACTTTAGCGGCGCGCCGCCGCATTCAGTGGCAGCGGATTGCCCTTATCGAAGTGGAGGCTACCGAGCTTCGGCTTTTTGTGCCTCGAGCACCTTCCGCTCTTCGAGCGCTTTCCGCTCGTCGGGGTGCTCGTTGTAATAAGCGTCGTAGCTCTCGCGTGTGATCTCGACTTCGATGACGCCGTCTCGCTCGATGCGCGCCTGACACCCGAGGCGCGACGTGCTGCGCACGTCGAAGGCTTTGTCGAGTATGTCGTTCTCGTCGTCTTCCATCTCGGAGAGGAGGTCGGCGCCCTTCTTCACGTAGACGTGGCACGTGGAGCACGCGCACACGCCGCCGCACGCATAGCCTTCGGGCAAGCCCCCTTCTTGCGATGCTTGAAGGATGCTCGCGCCGACGGGAACGTCGACCTCTTTGCCTTCCTTGAGATATCGGACGGTGGCCATGGCTAGGATTGACTCTGCCCCGAGCCTTGCTCGGCTGCAAGATGCGCTTCGACGCCCTTCGCGGTAGCGACCGTCGCTTCCACATCACCCACGCGCTTGCCTTCGATCGCACGGGCTACGGCTCGGTTCATGCGCCGGCCCGCCCACCCGTGCGTCGTCTCGTCGAGCTCATCGATGCGGTTTTGAATGATCGACGCGTTGGTGCCCGCCAGCGATTCGGCGAGCGCGTTCATGACGCGACCGATGCGTTCGCCTTCGCCCGGCTCCAAGAGATCGGCGTCGGCGGCCAACGCTTGCTCGGTGGCGCGGCGAATCCGCTCGGCCTCGACCTTTGCTTCGGCCAAACGCCGCGCCGTCAGGTCGTCTTCGCCGTGGTCGAGCGCCTCGAGCAGCATCTGCTCGACCCGTGCGTCGTCGAGGCCGTAGGCCGGCTTCACTTCCACTCGTTGCTCGATGCCCGTCGTCGTCTCGCGCGCGGCAACGTGCAAGAGCCCGTCGGCGTCGACGCGAAAGCCGACCTCGAGCCGCGCGAGCCCGGCGGGCATCGGTGGAATACCCTTCAAGGTGAACTTGGCGAGCGAGCGACAATCGGCCGCGAGCTCACGCTCACCCTGCACGACGTGGAGCTCGAATCCGGTTTGATTGTCGGCGTAGGTCGTGAACGTCTGCGTCGCGCCCACCGGGATGGTGGTGTTGCGGGGCAAGATCTTCTCGGCCACGCCGCCCATCGTCTCCAGCCCGAGCGAAAGCGGGAGAACATCGAGCAGCAACACCTCGTCGCGTGGTCCGCTGCCCGCCAAGAGGTCGGCTTGCACCGCGGCACCGAGCGCGACGACCTGGTCGGGATCGATGTCCGACAGCGGCTCGCGCCGGAAGAGCTCGCGCACGAACGCGCGCACGAGCGGCACGCGCGTCGCGCCGCCGACCAAGATGACGCCGTCGAGCTCTTCGGGCCTGATCCCCGCGTCTTTGAGCGCGCGACGGCAGGCCACGCCGGTGCGCTCGACGACGGGCCGCACGAGCTCGTCGAACTCGCGCCGCGTGACGGTGACCGCCTTCGAGGCGCCACCCGCCGCCGGCAGCTCGAGGACGACCGCGTCGCCATCGGTGAGCGAGTGCTTGGCGACGCGCGCCGCGTCGAGCGCGAGCCGCACCACCTCGGGAGCACGCGCCTCGCCGTTCGCGAAGCCCATGTGACCGAGCAGCACCTCGGCGAGCGCGCGGTCCATGTCGTCGCCGCCGAGCGCGCTATCGCCGCCGGTCGAGCGGACCTGAAAGACGCCGTCGTCGAGCACCAAGATGGTGATGTCGAACGTTCCGCCGCCGAGATCGTAGACGGCGAAGAGCCCGTTCTGCTTTTTCTCGAGGCCGTAAGCGAGCGCCGCCGCCGTAGGCTCGTTGAGGAGGCGCAGCACCTCGAGCCCGGCGAGCCGGCCGGCATCCTTGGTGGCCTGACGCTGCGCATCGTCGAAGTAAGCGGGCACGGTGATGACGGCTCCCCCCACGTTCTGCAACTTGTCTTCGGCGTTCTTCTTGAGGGTCCGCAGGATTTCGGCGGACACTTCGACCGGCGTCACGGCTTTGTTCCAAATCTTGAAGCGCACGACGTTGCCGTCGGCTTCGCTCTGGGGGGCCACGAACTCGTAGGGCCCGAGGCGGCGCGTCTCCGGATCGTTGGCGCCGCGCCCGACGAAGCGCTTCACGCTGACGATCGTCTCTTTCGGGTTTGCGAGCGCTCGCCGCTGTGCGTTGCGACCGACGACCACGTTGCCCCGCTCGTCGTAGCTCACGACCGAAGGGACGAGCGCTTCGAGATCGCAGTCGAGCACGACCTCGGGCTTCGCGTCGCGCACGTAGGCCACGAGCGAGTTGGTCGTCCCCAGATCGATGCCGATGGGGCGAGGCGGAGCCTTGGGATCGAAAATTTCGAAAAAGGTCACGAAGATTCGTCCTCGATGGCGCTGACCTCGTCGAGGTAGCGCCGGTAGTAGCGAAGCTCGCCCAAGATGGGAACGAGCGAGCGGAGCGCGTCGCCGGAGAGCTCGGAAAAGCCGCGCGTGAGCCGCGCGAGCGCTGCCTCTTCTTTGCCGCGAATTCGCGCTGCGAGCCGCTCGATCTCGGCTTTGTCGCGTTTCTGCCGCGCCGCCGCGAGCTCTTCGCGCTGCTCCATCATCTCCATCAAGAACTCCGGCGCGGCCTTCTCTCCGGACCGTTCATCGACGGCGACGCCGCGCCGCCGAAAGAGCGCCTCGGCGCGCCGAATCGGATCGCGGATGGTGCGCCACGCGTCGTTGACCTCGACGGCCTTGCCGAGCGAAATGCGGCGCTCGGCCGGCGAGCCCGCCACGTGGCGATCGGGGTGGAGCACGCGCGACAGATCGCGATAGCGCTTTTCGACCTCGCCAAGGTCGATCTCGAGCGCGGGCGCAATTCCTAGGGTATCGAAGGGGTCGAGCATGAGCCGCTGCCCAGCATCGAGCGCTGGACCAGGTTGATCGTTCTGCCGCTAAACGCTGAACGAGTGGCCGCACCCGCAGCCTTGTTTCTCCTGCGGGTTTTTGAACTTGAAGCCCTGGTACATGAGGGACTTCTCCCAGTCGAGCACGGTGCCGGCGAGGTAGATGAGGCTCTTCGGATCGACGAACACGCGCACGCCGTCGAACTCGAAGACGCGATCGCGCTCTCGCGGCGGGTCGTCGGAAAACTCGATGACGTACGAAAACCCCGAGCACCCGCCGCCGCGGAGCCCCAGGCGAATGGCAGCGTTCGGCGTGCCCCGCTTGGTGAGCTGCGCTTTGGCCATTTCGATCGCTCGTGGCGTGAGCGATATGGCGGCCTTGAGCGGCGCGGCCGCCGGCTTCCGCCCCTTCGGGTGTTCCCCAGGGGCCTCCGCCGCGTCGTTCGAGCTCTTCGCTTGGGTCGTCTCGGGTTCCATGGCTGGGTCGTGCAGGGCTTTCTTCGTTATTCCGCTGATTGAGCTATTCCGCTGATAGAGGCTTCGGGCCCGTTCGCCGGAGCCGACGCCAGCGCTTTCTGCGCGGCTCGCTTTTGTTTGAAGTCTTCGATGGCGCTCTTGATGGCGTCTTCGGCGAGAACCGAGCAGTGAACCTTGACGGGCGGCAGGTTCAGCTCTTTGACGATCATCGTGTTCTTGATGGCGTTGGCTTCGTCGACCGTCTTGCCCTTCAGCCACTCGGTGGCGAGCGACGAAGACGCGATGGCCGAGCCGCAGCCAAACGTCTTGAATTTGGCGTCTTCGATGATGCCCGCGTCGGACACCTTGATCTGCAAGCGCATCACGTCGCCGCAGGCAGGCGCGCCCACGAGGCCCGTCCCCACGTTGGGATCTTCTTTGTCGAGCGTGCCGACGTTGCGCGGGTTTTCGTAGTGATCGATGACTTTTTCGCTATATGCCATGGCAAAATCCTGTCTCTCGTCTATCGCCTGAGTGATCTTCGAGGGGTCGCCTACTAGTGGGTGGCTAGTGGGCGGCCCATTGGATCGACTTGAGGTCGATCCCCTCCTTGTGCATCTCGTAAAGCGGTGACATGTTGCGCAGCTTCTTCACGCTGTCGATCACGAGATCGGCAACGTAGTCGACCTCTTCGTCGGTGTTGAAGCGACCGATACCGAAGCGAATCGAAGAGTGAGCGAGCTCTTCGCCCACGCCGAGCGCGCGCAGCACGTAGCTCGGCTCGAGGCTCGCGCTCGTGCAGGCCGAGCCGCTCGAAACGGCGACGTCTTTGATGGCCATCATCATGGCTTCGCCCTCGACGAAGGCGAACGATACGTTGAGGTTGCCCGGCAGCCGATGCTCGAGCGAGCCGTTCAGCTCGACGGCGTCGAGCGCCGTAATGAGCCGCTTGCGCAAGTATTCGCGCTGCCCCAGGATGCGCGCGTTCTCCTCGGCGCCGTCTTTCATCATGATGTCGGCGGCCTTGCCGAAGCCGACGATGCCGGGCACGTTGAGCGTGCCCGATCGCATGCCGCGCTCGTGACCGCCGCCGTCCATTTGCGACACGAGCCTGACGCGCGGCTTCGACCGGCGAATGTAGAGCGCGCCGACCCCCTTCGGCCCGTACATCTTGTGGGCGGTGATCGACGCGAGATCGACGTTCATCTTCTGCACGTCGAAGGGTGTCTTGCCGATGCCCTGCACCGCGTCGGAGTGAAGGAGCACGCCGCGCTCGCGCGTGACGCGACCGATCTCGGCGAGGGGGTTGATGGTGCCCACCTCGTTGTTGGCGAGCATGATCGACACGAGGATGGTCTTGTCGGTGATGGCCCTCTTCACGTCGTCGGGGTCGACCCTGCCGTCGGACCCGACGCCGAGGTAGGTGATGCGAAAACCCTCTTTTTCGAGGCGTTTGCAGCTATCGAGGATGGCCTTGTGTTCGGTGACGCTCGTAATGATGTGATCGCCTTTGTCTTTGTAGAACTCGGCGATGCCCTTCAGCGCGAGGTTGTCGGACTCGGTCGCGCCGGAAGTGATGACGATCTCTTTCTCGCTTTCGGCGCCGATGAGCTTGGCGATCTGCTCGCGCGAATAGCTCACGGCTTCTTCGGCCGTCCACCCGAACACGTGGCTGCGGCTGGCGGCGTTGCCGAACTTCGCGTTGAAGTAGGGCAACATGGACTCGAGGACCCGCGGATCGACGGGCGTCGTCGCGTGGTTGTCCATGTAGATGGGAAGCTGGATGGCCATGATGTCTAGGTTCCTGAAGTTGCGCTGCTCGCGCGAAAACCGAGGACGAGCTCGGGCGGATCTTCACGATGGTCGTGACGATCGCAGCAGGTACATGCCGCAAAGAGGCGAACGGGATCGCAGGTGTCGCAGGTCTCGAGATACTTGAGGCTGTCGGCGAGCTCCGTTTCGAGGGCCTTCAGCCGTTCGATCTGCTCGCGCGTCGAGGCCAACTTTTCGCGATAGACGTTGCGCATCTTGGCCATCGCGCCGGGGGCCGACGGTGACATTTCCCATTCGCGCACGACCGACTGGATGGTGGTGAGCGAAAGACCGAGATCTTGCAGCTTGCCGATCCAGCGGACGCGCACGACGGCGTCTTGGCTGAAGAGTCGGTAGCGGCCTTTGGACCTGGCGTGCGGCTTGAGCAGCCCAAGCTCTTCGTAAAGGTGGATGGCCCGAACCGTTTTGCCCGAAACCCTCGCGAGATCACCAACTTGAAGAAGCCCCTCGTCTTCATCGGCGACGTCGCGCGAGGAGTCGCGACGGCCTGGCACCATCGCAATGTTGCCCGCGGAGACGTCCGCGATGGGGAGACGATGGATGGGCTGATCGAGCGGTCGGGCCATGGTCGAGTTCTCGAAGCCTAACCCTTACGGTTGGGTGCGTCAAACCCTTACGTGCGCGTTAGACTTGGACGGCCTATTTAGGAGAACTGCCTCGCGCTCGTCAATAGTTCTTCATCGGGCGGTCACGTCAGATCGCGGATGAGCGTTCCTGGTTGCCGCGGGTCAATGAAGTCGCCACAGTCGCCCCCTCCCCAACTGCTCTCCCTCACGGTCCTGGTCCATTTGCGAATCCCTCCCCTTTTGAAGCTTCCCGCGGGCGCACTCACCATTCTTCGCGAGGCGGCCCGCCTCGTCTTGCGAAGGCCGGTCGTCGGGGTTGCAGTCGCGGCTCGGGTTCCGGACGGGCGCTGGCTCTTGATTCGTCGCGCCGACACGGGCGAATGGGCACTTCCAGGCGGCACGCTCGAATGGGGTGAAACCATCCGCGAGCTGATTCCGCGCGAACTACGCGAGGAATCGGGCGCCAACGTGCGATCCATCGGGAGCTTGGTCGGCGTCTTCTCGCGTCCCGATCGTGACGTCCGTTTTCACGGGGTCACCATCGTCGTCGCGTGCGACGTCGACGAACCGACCGCCCCTCCCGTCAACCCCCTCGAGATCACGGAAGTGGGCCTCTTTGCTGACGACGAGTTGCCCCCTGAGATGGGCATGGGAACGGGCGACATGCTCCAAGCGGCGCGTGCTCATGGCCCCCCGGTGATCGAGTAGCAAAGCCGCCCACCGGCACCGAGCTATTGCCGCTTGGGCAAAGTCGGGCCCGACTTTTGGCCAAGCCACGCGCTTCGCGCGGAGGCGGCTTCGCCGCCCGGCACTATCCCTTGGTCTCCCGGGGCTTCGCCCCCGCCCCGCCGGGGCAAGCCCGGAAGGGCTCCGCCCACCTCCCTTCGGGAGGCCCACCCCCACGGCACCTCCGGCGCCGATATAAACCAGCGTC
>DATEMX010000241.1:0-7996 GCA_035275365.1 Polyangiaceae bacterium
CGGCGTGGCGGCGAGCGCCTTCGAAACCGGGCAGCCCTTCTTGGTCGCCTCGGCGATCTGTTGAAACTGCGCCGCGTCGACGCCTGGCACGGAGGCGTCGGTGGTGAGATCGATGCTGGTGATACCGAAGCCTTCTGCGCCCTTCTCGAGGTGCACGTCGGCCGAGGTGCGGATGCTCGTGGCTTTGAAACCGGCCTTCTCGAGGCCGGCGCTGAGCGCCATCGAGAAGCAGCCTGACAGCGCCGCGCCAATGAGCTCCTCCGGGTTGCTCGCGGGTTGGCCCTCGAATCGCGACCCAAAGGAGAACGGCACTTCGGCCGCGTGCGCCGGCGTCATCGATCCTTTGCCGTCCTTGAGTCCACCTGCCCACTTTGCGATTGCCTTACTGATTCCCATGACGCCTCCCAAAAAAATCGATTCCGTGAAGTAGACCGGCTCGCAACATGACGACGCCAGCGGAGCAC
Organism: Polyangiaceae bacterium; assembly: GCA_035275365.1. Lineage (GTDB taxonomy): Bacteria > Myxococcota_A > Polyangia > Polyangiales > Polyangiaceae > DASWDH01. Next base: position 465 of record DATEMX010000241.1, read on the forward strand.
CCTTACCTCGTTTCGACGCCGGCGACATCAAGACCCCTAGGGCGATCCCGGTCGCCGCCAAACCGCCAAGGGGAATTGGGGGTGGGATCCTGACTTGCTAGGTAGCGCCGAAGGACTTGAGAAGGTTACGGGCAATGCCGAGTGATTTGCCAGACCCAACAACCTCGGCGCCCCCCCTCAGCGAAGCCATCACAGCCCCAAAAAAATCCCTTGGCTTGGCGATTTAGCGGCTTGGCGGCGCCTGAGATCGAGTGACGCGCCGGCGTTTGCCGGTGGGCGTTTCTTCGGGGGAATAGCTGCCGGGCTCGGTGGTGCGCAGGACCTCGGCTTCTGCGATGCGGTCGAGCCGAAAGGGGCGATGCTCACCCGTGCCGAGGTCGACGGCATCGAGGCGTGTTTCGTGGCGATCCATGGAGACGGTCTCGATGCGAATGTCGCGCGTGGTCTCGATGAAGTTGCCGTCGACGTAGGTGATGCGGAGTGGTTGCTGCTCGAACCAAGCGCGTTCGATGGCTGCGCGGACTGATTTCTTGCTGGGGAGCGACGGCACTCCGTGAAACGAGAGTTCTTTGAGCCGCGCCAAAAGCTCGCGCTGCGCCGACGTCGTGAGCGCCGCCCGAACTTTGTCGAGGCCGGACTCGAGCGTTTCGGTGAAGGGAAGCAAGCGCATCTCGATGGCGAAGCGTCCGAGCGCAACGAGCAGCGCGGCTTCGCGAGCGGTGAAGTTCACGGGCGGCAGGCTGTAGCTGCGGTGGAGCGCGTAGCCGCCCCCGCGTCCCCGCTCCGCGGCGAGCGGAAGAGACGCAGCGCGCAACGCGTCGAGATCGCGGTAGATGGTCCGCACGGTGACCTCGAAGCGTTCCGCGAGGACCTCGGCCGTTACCCCGGTGCGGCGCCCACGAAGATACTCCGCCAGGGCAAAGAGGCGCTCGGTTCGCTGCATGTCAGATGTTCGTCAGTATATGACTCACCTGACAAAGGCCTGACATGAAAGTGCCTTGGGAACGAGGATGGTTCCTCGTTTGCGGCCCGGATGGGTGGGCGCTGGAGATCATCTCCAAGCCTCCCAGCCCAGATCGAACCAGAGCCGCGAAAAGCGTTAGGATGACGCAACGTGGGCTCCTCGGAAGCGGTCGGGTTGGCCAAGCGTTGGCTAAGGGCTTCACGCGTGCTCGACGGCGGGCTTCGCGTGGGGTACCTGCGCAGCGAGGTACACGGCCGCGTAATTACCAACGTGGCCAAGGCGCTCGACGAGATTTGCCTGGCGGCCGAGCAGGCGGTGCCGGAGGCGCGCGAGTTGCTGCTCGCCGTTGTCGATCTTCTGGCGGTCGAACCGCCGAGCTTCTCGCAGCGTTTGCGCGAAGAAGCGGCGGGGAACTCGCTGCTCGGTCTCGGTCGGCTCTTGCGCCGCCCGATGACGCTGTCGGGGCGGCCCGGTCTGCCTAGCTCGAGCGAAGCGCGCGTTCCGGACTACGGAACGGGTCGGACGCTGACGCTCGGCGAACGCAAGGCCCTCGCGCGCAAGCCGTCGCGTAAGGCGATGGACAAACTCTTTGCCGATCCCCATCCGGCGGTCATTCGCACACTTCTCGCCAACCCGAAGGTCGTGGAAGACGACGTCGTTCGTCTTGCGGCGCGTCGTCCCGGCGACGCCGAAGTGCTCTCGGAAGTCGCGCGCAGTCCGCGCTGGTCGCACCGGGTTCGCGTTCGCATGGCCGTCGTGCAAAACCCCGATACTCCGCTCGAGCTCGCGATCCCGTTGCTCGCGCTCTTGCTCCGGCCCGAGCTCACGGCCGTTGCGGGCGCTACGCAGTTGGCCCCTGCGCTGCGTGCGGCGGCCCGCGAGCTCTTGCTGCGGCGCCCGCCCGTGCGCGCGCAAACCGACGACGCTTCGAACATGACGCCGGGCCGAAAGACGCCGCTTCAGTAGTGCGCGGAGCTACTCAATGCGCGGGGCTACTCGCCGTCTTCTTCGAGCTCCCACTGCGCGAGGGCAGCCAATCCGATCGCGTTGGCGCACGAAGCACAGAGCGGCGGCTCTTCGTAGCGGCGCTCGTCGCCTCGGGTCCACACGTAGAGCCCGCGCCCGGCGGGCTCGCCCTCGGTCGCCTTTCCGCAGGCGTCGCACTCGAACGTGGGAGGTTTGGCCTCCGGAGCGGGCGAAGGAATCGGCTGAGGTGGGAAACGACTGGCCATGTTGCGACCTCGGTCCGGGGAGTCTACTTGACCGATGCCCCGGATGCACCCTCTACTTGCCGCCACGCTGCCGGCTCGACGAGGCGCGGAACCCTCATTTTTTGGCGGGCACAGGCGGGGGACGCCTCGATGAGCTTGCCGTTTCGGGGCATTGCGGCAGGTTCGCCCCCTGTGGGCGGTTCTTCGTGGGACCGCAGGCATCTGAACCGTTGGCGATGGCGTCGTGCGCGCGATCATCTTCATTCCACGTGCGGTTGAGCGACGGGGCGTTGGAGAGCCCCCCTTGAGGTGTCGTTCCGCCGCATGCTGCGAAGAGGCACGCGATGCCGAATAGTCCCCGTCGCATGACGGGTAGTATGTCCACCCTACGTCGGCAGCGCCAGGCCCGACCTTAGGCCGAGGCGAGGTGAACGCTCGTGAGCCAATGAGCGTGGCGGTCGTCGCGCCCGCAGACGACGGCTAGATAGGCCTTCTGCAGCTTCGCGCCGAGCGTCGACGGGCCGGTGCGAAATTTGCGACCGTCGATCTCGCGCACGGGCGTGACCTCGGCGGCGGTGCCCGTGAGAAACACCTCGTCGGCCGACATGAGCTCGTCGCGCGTGAAGGCGCGGATGCGCACGGGGATGTTCGCCTCGGCCGCCAACTTGAGCACGGTGTCACGGGTGAGCCCCGGCAGAATCGACGAGGTGGCGTCGTTGGTGACGAGCTCTTTGCCTTTGACGAAGAACACGTTTTCCCCCGTTGCTTCGGCGACGGTGCCGTCTTGGTTCAAGAGGATGGCGTCGTCGAAGCCGCGGTCGAGCGCTTCGTGCGCGGCGAGCACGCTGTTGGCGTAGTGGCCGGAAGCTTTGGCGGTGGTTGGCAGCATCGTGTGGTGAAACTTGCGCCACGACGAGATGGTCACGCGAATGCCGCGCCGGAGGCCTTCTTCGCCGAGATAGGCGCCGAGCTCGCGCGCCGCGATGAAGACGTGCACGGCGCACTCCTTCTTCGGCGCGAGCGCGACCGAACCCTGGCCGAAGAAGGCGAGCGGTCGCATGTAGCCGTTCTCGATCCCGTTCTTGCGGACGATCTCGACCGTGGCCTGGGCGAGCGCGTCCGGCGAGTACCGGATGCTCATTCCGTAGACGGCCGCCGACGCGAGCAACCGTTCGAAGTGGTCGTGCAAGCGGAAGAGCGCCGGGCCGTTCGGCGTGGGGTAGCAGCGAATGCCCTCGAAAACACCACTCCCGTAGTGGAGCGCGTTCGAAAAGTAGTGGACGGCTTGACCGCTCGCTTCGCGGATCGCGCCGTCCCACCAGATGTAGGGAGCGAGCGTTTGCCCTTTGGGCCGGCTGAGCGGCAGCTCATCGAACTCGGGCGTTCTGTGGAACCCCGGCCACTCGCTGATGTGCGTGCTGCTCATGCTCGCTCCCTCGTGAAAGAGACGTCGCACGGGCTAGCCGTGCGAACCTTCCCTATTTGGTCGGCGCTGCCTTGGCCCGATCGCGATCTTTGATCATTCGCTCTTCGTTCATCCACGGCATGAGCGAGCGCAGGCGCTTGCCGACCTCTTCGAGCGGGTGCTCGGCGCCCTTCTTCTCGAGAGCCGTGAACTTCGGCTTGCCGGCGGCGTTCTCGGCGAGCCACTCGTCGGCGAAGGCGCCCGAGCGGATCTCGGCGAGCATTTCCTTCATGGCCTTCTTGGAGTGCTCGGTGATGACGCGCGGCCCACGCGTCAAGTCGCCGTATTCGGCCGTGTTGGAGACCGAGTAGCGCATGTTGTCGATGCCGCCCTCGTAGATGAGATCGATGATGAGCTTGAGCTCGTGCACGCACTCGAAATACGCCATCTCGGGCGCATAGCCGGCTTCGGTCAGCGTCTCGAAGCCTGCTTGAATGAGCGACGTAAGGCCGCCGCAGAGCACCGCCTGCTCGCCGAAGAGGTCGGTCTCCGTCTCTTCTTGGAACGTGGTCTCGAGGATGCCCGCGCGCCCGCCGCCCATCGCCGCGGCGTAGGCGAGCCCGACCGGGCGCGAATCGCCGGTGGGATCTTGGTGCACGGCGAGGAGCATGGGGACGCCGCGGCCGCGCGCGTATTCGCGGCGAACGGTGTGCCCCGGCGCCTTGGGAGCGACGAGCCAAACGGAGACGTCGCTCGGAGGAAGGATCTTCTTGAAGTGGATGCCGAACCCGTGGGCCACCGCGAAGTGCTTGCCGGCCTTGAGGCCAGGGGCGATCTCGCTCTTGTAGATCTCCGGCGCGAGCTCGTCGGGGACGAGCATCATCACCACGTCGCCCCAGGCCGAAGCTTCGGGCACGGTCATGACGTTGAGGCCCTGGTCTTTGGCCTTGCCCCACGACGCGCTGTCTTTGCGAAGCCCGACGGCGACGTTGACGCCGCTCTCTTTGAGGTTGAGCGCGTGCGCGTGGCCCTGACTTCCGTAGCCGACGATGGCCACCTTCTTCTTCTTGATGTGATTCAGATCGATGTCGGCGTCATACAGGGCTTTCATGAAACTCCTCCAAAGGGGGCGGATGGTGGGACCGCCCAGTTCAAATGATTCGTGATCGTCGAGTGGCTTCTCAAGCGCCTTCTTCTTTGTACAAGCGAAGAAGCGCCTGACACACGAAGCCTCCCATCTGTTCTGTCGAAACGGAGCCGCCGAGGTCGGCGGTGCGACGGCCCTGATCGAGCACGAGGTCGATGGCGCGCTCGATCTTGTCGGCTGCCTTGGGCAACCCCAGCGAACGACGGAGCATCTCCGCTGCCGAAGCGATGGTGCCCACGGGGTTGGCGACGCCGCGGCCGGCGATATCGGGCGCCGATCCGTGGATGGGCTCGTAGAGCCCGGGCCCGGCGCCGATGCTCGCGCTCGGCAGCATCCCGATGGATCCGGCCAAAACCGAGGCCTCGTCGCTCAAGATGTCGCCGAACATGTTGGGCGTCAGCATCACGTCGAAATTCGTGGGGCGCCGGATCAGATCCATCGCGCACGAATCGACGAGGGCGTGGCGGAGCTCGACGTCGGGATATTCCTTGCCCACTTCGGAGACGACGTCGCGCCAGAGGCGTGTCGTCTCGAGGACGTTGGCCTTGTCGATCGACGTCACCAGCCTTCGGCGCGTGCGCGCGAGATCGAAGCTCACCACGGCGATGCGCCGGATCTCTTCTTCGGTGTAGACCATCGTGTTGAAGGCGCGCCGCGGGTTTTGCTCGAAGCCCCGCGGCTTGCCGAAATAGAGGTCGCCCAAGAGCTCGCGGACGACGACGAGATCGGTCCCGCGAACGATTTCCGATCGAAGCGGCGACGTTTCGAGCAGCGCTTCGCGCGCCTTGACGGGGCGCAAATTGGCGTAGACGCCGAGCGCCTCGCGTAGGCCGAGCAGCCCCTTTTCAGGTCGCTTTTCGGGCGCCAAAACGTCCCACTTGGGGCCGCCCACCGCGCCGAGCAAGACGGCGTCGGCGCGAAGGCAGGCCTCGCGCGTCGCTTGGGGCAAGGGCTCGCCGTGCCGATCGATGGCGATGCCGCCCATGTCCATCTCGGCGATCTCGAGCTTTTTGCCCTCGTGCGCGATGGCGATGTCGAGGACCTTGAGCGCCTCTCGACAGACTTCGGGACCGATACCGTCGCCCGGGAGGGACACCACCCGCAGCGTCTTCGAACCACTCATGGCCGTGCTCCTGCGAACATCTCTTTCGGTGGAAGGGTGGCCGGCGGAACTTGCGGCGGCTTGATCTCGCGCCGCGTGGCCAGACACTTGTTGACGGCGGAGAGGTAGGCCCGCGCCGACGCTTCGACGATGTCCGCGCCCACGGCGCGGCCCGAGAACACGCGCTCGTCGATGATGACCCGGAGCGAGACCTCGCCCTCGGCGTCGCGGCCCTCGGAGATGGCGCGCAGCTCGTAGCCCACTACGCGGGCGGGGTGCCCCGTGATGCTGTCGATACAGGTGCAAACGGCGTCGACCGGTCCGTCGCCGAGCGCGGTGGCGCCGTAGGTTTGGCCTTCGCGCATGAGCCGCACCGACGCGTTGGCGGGACGAACCGTGCCGGCCTGCGCCTGGACGAGCGCGATGGTGTAGGGCGGGTTGGGCGGAGGACGGTTGTCGAGCGCGATCTGGATGAGATCATCGTCGGCGAGCGCGGTGCCCGACTCGCATGCCCGAAGGAAGCGGTCGTAGACGAGGTTCAGCGTGGTGCCGGCGACGGGGTAGCCGAGATCGGCGAGGCGCGCGGCGACCGCGTGCCGGCCGGAGTGCCTTCCGAGAACGAGCCGCGAAGGCGGCGCGCCCACCGATTCGGGCGTCATGATCTCGTAGGTGCGTCGATCTTTGATGACGCCATGTTGGTGAACGCCCGACTCGTGGGCGAACGCGTTGCGACCGACCACCGCCTTGTTGGGCTGCACGCCGACGCCCGTCAGCGCGCTGAGGAGCTGGCTCGTCGGGTAGATGAGCTTGGTTTGGATGTTGGTTTCGTAGGGGAAGACGCTCGAGCGCACGTGCAGCGCCATGATGATCTCTTCGAGCGACGCGTTTCCGGCGCGCTCGCCGATGCCGTTGATGGTGCACTCGATCTGCGTCGCGCCGCCTTCGAGCGCGGCGAGCGAGTTGGCCACGGCAAGTCCGAGATCGTTGTGGCAGTGGGCCGACAAGGTCACCTGGTCGATGCCGCGCACGCGCGCACGGACCAGCTCGAACATGGCGCGGTACTCCGCGGGCGTGGAGTAGCCCACGGTGTCGGGCAAGTTGATGACCGTGGCACCTTCGTCGACGGCCGCTTGCACCGCTTCGATCAGGTAGTCGTGATCGGTGCGCGTCGCGTCTTCGGGGCTGAATTCGACGTCGCTCGCGTATTTGCGGGCGAGCTTGGTGGCCATGACGATCTTGCCGAGCGCCGTCTTGCGGTCGATGCCGAGCTTGTGCTCGAGGTGGAGATCGCTCGTGCTGAGGAAGATGTGAATGCGCCCTTTGGCGGCTTGCTCGAGGCCGCGAGCGCACGCTTCGATGTCCTTCTCGGAGCAACGCGCCAGCGTGGCCACCGCCGAGTGCTCGAGCTCGCGCGCGATGGCCTGCACACCCGCGAGGTCTTCGGGGCTCGCCGCGGGAAAGCCCGCTTCGATCACGTCGACGCCCAAGGCGTCGAGCTGCCTAGCCATCGTGAGCTTTTGCTCCGACGTCATCCCATAGCCGGGAGACTGTTCGCCGTCTCTCAGCGTGGTGTCGAAGATCAGGAGACGTTTCATTCGGCCTCTCTCGCCCACACGCCCTTCGGTGAAATCAGCCGGTTGGCTGGCCCGAGCACCTTCTCCCGCGCCCGACGAAACAGCGCGCGGACCGGCCGGGGGGGAGTT
>DATEMX010000242.1:0-6938 GCA_035275365.1 Polyangiaceae bacterium
GTCTGGCGCGGCGCCGACGCTTCCGCCCGGCGTTGCTCCCGCGCCGCCTCCCGGTGCGCCGCCGCCCCCGCCCGCCGCGCCGCAGGGAACGTTCCGCCCGGGGGCTCCGCCGGACGCGATGATCGTCCCCGCGCTCGGCTCGCGCGCCTTGTCTCGCGACGCGGACTTCGTCAAGGTGGAGTCGCGCGAATAGCTCGGAGGTTCCATGCACGAAAGCTATCTGGGCGAAATCCTGGTGCGTCGAGGGGTGGTGACCGAAGAAAGGCTCAAGCCTTTCGTCGCGCAGCAGCGTGAGCGCGACAAGGGCCCGAGCCTCATCGACATGTTGCTCGCCGGCAACGTGGCCGACGCGAGCGCCGTCGGGCAGGCGCTCGCCGCCGAGTGCGGTCTGCCCTACGTGCAGCGCATCGACATCGACGCGATCATAACGCCCGTCGCCTCGAAGCTCCCCATCTCCTACGCGAAGTCGCACCGCATCTTGGTGACCGCGGAGGACGACTCCCGTGTCTACGTGGTGTGCGCCGATCCGCTCGATACCGCGGGGCTCGACGACGTGCGCGCGCTCTTTCAAAAGCCCGTCGAGGCGGCGGTCTCGAGCGCCGAAAACCTCGTCGACGCCATCAACCGCGTCTACGAGCGCAACGATCAGGGCGGCGGCGATCTCGAGACCAACGACGACATCCGCGCGGAGGAAGAGCTCGAGGACATCCTCGACTCCGACGACGACGCGCCCATCATTCGTTGGGTCAACGCGCTCTTCTTTCAAGGCGTGAAGGAGCGCGCGAGCGACATTCACATCGAGCCCGAGGAAAAAGAGGTCCTCGTACGCTATCGCATCGACGGCGAGCTCTACGTGGCCAAGCGCGCCAACAAGCAGTTCATGAGCTCGATCATCGCGCGCGTGAAGATCATGGCCGGCCTCAACATCGCCGAGAAGCGCCTGCCGCAAGACGGTCGCATCTCGCTCAAGATCGCCGGCAAGAGCATCGACGTTCGCGTGAGCACCATCCCCACGAGTCGCGGCTTCGAGCGAATCGTGATGCGCCTCTTGCACAAGACCAACGTCTTGCTCGACTTGCCCGATCTGGGGTTCGCGGCCCGCGACTACGCGCTCATGGACGGCCTCATCCGCAAGCCCGACGGCATCATCTTGGTGACGGGCCCCACCGGCAGCGGCAAGACGACGACGCTCTACGCCGCGCTGAACCGCATCAATCACCCGAACCTCAACATCCTCACGGCCGAAGACCCGGTCGAATACGAGATCGGCGGGATTCACCAGGTGCACGTGCAGCCCAAGATCGGCCTCTCGTTCGCGAGCGCCCTCCGCGCGTTCTTGCGGCAAGACCCGGACGTCATCATGGTCGGCGAAATTCGCGACAAAGAGACGGCCGAAATCGCGATCCACGCCTCGCTCACCGGTCACCTCGTGCTCTCGACCATCCACACCAACGACGCGGCCGGCGCCGTTACGCGGCTCGTCGAAATGGAGATCGAGCCTTTCCTCGTTCGCTCGAGCGTCATCGGCATTCTCGCGCAGCGCCTCGTGCGCCTGCTCTGCTCTTCGTGCCGCGAGGCCTATTCTCCCAGCGACTTCGAGCTCCGCCAGCTCGGGCTCGACGCCGATCGCATCGCCTGGCGGAGGTCGCGCAAGATGTCGCCGCGCTACTTGACGCACGGCACCGACTACGTGCCGGCGGGCCACGACATCGGCAGCTCGCCCGTGTTCTATCGCGCCAAAGGCTGCGACGCATGCTTGCAGACGGGCTATACCGGCCGCCGCGGCATCTACGAGCTTCTCATGATCGACGATTCGGTCGGCGGCCTGATTTTGAAGAACGCCGACGCGCAGAGCATCAAGCGCGCCGCCGTCGAACAAGGGATGGACACGCTGCGCGACGACGGAGCTCGCAAAGTGCTCATGGGGATGACCACCGTCGAGGAAGTTCTCGCGGCGACTCAGGAAGACGTGGCGGTGGAGTAGAGCGATGGCCGTCTTCGAGTTCCGAGGCGTGATGGCCCAGACCGGCAAGCCCGTGAAGGGTGTGCGGGACGCCGAGAACGCCAAAGTCTTGCGCAGCGCCCTCCGGCGCGACGGCATCATGCTCACGCTGGCGACCGAAGAGGCCGCCGCCAAGGCGACGTCGAAGCGCGACATCGATCTGTTCCGGGTCTTTCGGCGAATCTCGGCGGCCGACGTAGCCGTCTTGACGCGGCAGCTCGCGACCCTCGTTCGCGCGGGGATTCCGCTCGTCGACTCCATCGCGGCCTTGGTCGATCAAGTCGAGAAAGAAGAGCTGAAGCGCATCCTCACGGTGGTGCGCGAGAAGCTCAACGAGGGGACGAGCTTCGCGAGGTCGCTCGAGCAGCACCCGCGCGCGTTTCCGCCCATCTTCGTGAACATGGTCGCCGCGGGTGAGGCGTCGGGCACGCTCGAACAGGTGCTCGAGCGGCTCTCGGATTTCATGGAAGGTCAGGCGCGCCTCCGGTCGAAGGTGTCGGCCGCGCTCGCTTATCCCGTGCTCATGGCCCTCATCGGCACGCTCCTCATCAGCGTGCTCATGGTGGCCGTCGTGCCCAAGGTGACGGCCATCTTCGAGAGCCTCGACCGCGCGCTGCCCTGGTACACGCAGGTGCTCATCGCTGTCTCCAATTTCGCCGCGGGCTACTGGTGGCTCATCATCATCATGCTGTCCGGCGGCGTTTGGTGGTTTCGGCGCTGGAAGAAGACGCCGCTCGGCCGCATGAAATGGGACACCCTCTGCCTGAAAGCGCCGATCTTCGGGAAGCTCCTGCAGATGCTATCGGTTGCTCGGTTTGCCAAGACCCTGGCGACGCTGCTCGCAGCCGGCGTGCCGCTCCTCAAGGCCATGGACATCGTGAAGAACGTGCTCGACAACGCGCTCCTCGAGAAAGTGGTCGAAGAGGCCACGGGATCGATCCGCGAAGGTGAGAGCATCGCCGATCCACTTCGCCGCAGCGGCCAATTCCCGCCCATCGTCACGCACATGATCGCCGTCGGCGAAAAGAGCGGCCAGCTCGAGCAGATGCTGGAGAGCGTGGCCGATTCGTACGACGCGCAGGTCGAGGTCAACGTGCAAGCGCTGACGAGCCTCCTCGAGCCGCTCATGATCGTGGTCATGGGGTCGGCCGTCGGGTTCATCGCGTTTTCGATCATGATGCCGCTCATCCAGATGAACGAGTTCGTGCAATGAGGCGGCGTCATGGCTCGTAAGGCTGCTTCCGGCATCTACTTGCCGTGGGAACGGCGGGGCGGCTTCGTGCGCCGCTTGGGGCTCGCGCGAGCCCGGCCGTTCGCCGTTGGGCTCGTCGTGCTCGGCGTGGTGGTGCTGTTCGGGGTCAGAGAGCGCCAGAGGACGGGCGAGCGAGCTACGCGCGCGGCGCTCCTCGTCGTGCGGCGCGCCGTGGATTCGTACCGCGCGGACCACGACGGCAAGTGCCCGCGCCAGCTCGAAGAGGTCGAGCGGGCGGGCTACCTCACCGATCTGCCCGACGACGCGTGGGGACGTCCGCTCCGGCTCGCCTGCCCGAGCCGGCGAGAGGGAGTGGCCTACGACCTTTCCTCCGACGGCCCCGACGGCGAACCCGGCGGCCTCGACCGCATCGAATGACGACACAACCGAAGGAGATCTCATGCAAGCGACGAAGTGCCAGAGCCAAGGAGAGCTAGCCATCACCACCCGATCGATCGCGCCCGTGCGGCAAGCGGTTCGTGTCGCCATGCGAGGCGTGACGCTGGTCGAGGTCTTGATCGTCGTGGCCATCATGAGCCTCATCGCGACCACGGTCGTGGTCGCCGTCATTCCTAAGTTCCAGAGCGCCCAGAGCGAGACGGCGCTCAACAGCATGCGGGAAATCCGCAATGCCGTGGTGCGATGGCGCGCGACCAGGGGCGGCGATCAGTGCCCGACCGTCTCGCAGCTCGTGAGCGACAAGGAAATCGACACGGCCTCGAAGACGGAAGACCCCTGGAACAGCCAGTTCAAGATCGTCTGCACCGAAGACGAGATCTTCGTGACCTCGCCGGGCCGCGACAAGCGAGAGGGCACGGCCGACGATCTCAGCGTTCCGAAGGGAACCCCCGCCGGTCGTTGAGCCAAGGCCCGCATGACCGACGCACGCTTCAGAGGACCGGCAAGGCACGCTGCATCGAGGCGAGCGGCGCGCGGGCTCACGCTGATCGAGCTCTTGGTCACCGTTGCGTTGATCGGGCTCGTGACCACCGGCGTCGTCGTCGGATCGGGGGCGCTCGTGAACTCCCGAATGCGCGGCGCAACGAGCATGATCGCCGGGGCGATACGCATCGCCTACACGCGCGCGAGCGCCACCTCTCGGCCGAGCAGGCTCGTCTTCGACATCGATCAGAGCAAGGTCATCCTCGAAGAGACGAGCGACGTCGTGCTCGTCCGCAAAGACGACAAAACGGGCGGCAGCGCGGCGGCGACCGCGGAGGAAAAAGAAGCGGCCGAGCAGGCGGCGAAAATACTGAAGGGTCCGCAAGCGCCGCGCGCCCGCTTCAGTCCCGTGAAGGCGCTCGGGTTCGACGATCCCGACACGAGCGGCGGTCGGACGCTCGGCAAAGGCGTCCGCTTTCGCAAAGTGGAGACGGGCCACAGCCCCGACGGTCAGACGTCGGGCCGCGCGTATCTCTACTTTTGGCCCGGCGGACAAACCGAGCGCGCCTCCATCCAGCTCATGGCCGAAGGGTCGAAGGGACTCGATGACGGGATGTCCATCGTCGTCTCGCCGCTCACGGGCCGAACGCGCACGACGGGCGGCGTCAAATCGATGGAAGCTCTGCGTGACGACGGAACGTCGTCGGAGCGGGAAGACAGGGCGTTTTGAGGGCACGCGCGTTCACCCTGCTCGAGGTCATGGTCGCGGTCGCGATCTTGGGGCTCTCGCTCACCGTGATTCTCTCGGCCCAGGCGGGCCTCTACTCGGGCGGCGCCTACGCGCAGCACACGAGCGTGGCCATCGGTCTCGCGCGTTGCCGCATGACGGAGCTCGAAGAGGAGCTCTTGAAGCTCGGGTATCCGCAGACCGACCAGAAAGACGAGGGTGCGTGCTGCCAGGACGACTCCAGGCAAGACATGCGCTGCTCTTGGAAGGTCGAGAAGATCGAGTTGCCGCAGGCCAAACCGCCCGAGCTCGCGTCGTCGGCCGGAGGTCTCGCGCTCGGCACGCCGCCCGCCGGCAGCGCGGCGAGCCCGCTCGGCATGGTGACGCAGCTCGCGTCCAATCCGCAGGCATTGTCGGGCGACGGGGGGATCGCGGCGATCACCTCGGCCCTCAAAGATCAGGGCGGGACCGCGGGCATCGAAGCGATGGCCATGTCGTTCGTCTACCCGACGCTGAAGCTCATGCTCGAAGCGAGCATCCGCAAGGTGACGGTGACCGTCAATTGGAAGGAAGGGCTGCGCGAGCGCGACATCACCGTCGTGCAATACGTGACGCGGCCCGTCTCTGGCCCGGCGACCGGCGGAATCGGCGCCGACGGCGGAGTTTTGCCGCTGTCTTTGGACGGAGGCCGATGAATCACCTCCCGCGCGCGCGCGAACGCGCCCTCACGCTGCTCGAGGTCATGGTCGCGGTGGCGATCTTGGCCATGGTGTCGGTCCTCACCTACGGGGCGTTCGACGGCCTGAGCCGCGGAAAGAAGGGGCTCGGCCGCGTCAACGATCGCTATCACCAAGGGCGCGCCGCTCTTTCGCGCATCTCCGCCGAACTTTCGAGCGCGTTCTTGTCGCTGCACCAACCGCTCACCGAGCCACAGATTCGCCGTCGCACCATCTTCGCGAGCTCGAGCGGTTCGCCCGCCGACCGGCTCGACTTCACCTCGTTTTCGCATCGCCGCCTCGAGCGCAACGCGCACGAGAGCGATCAGAACGAACTTTCGTACTTCGGCTCGCCCGATCCCGCCGTCTCCGGTAAGGTCGATTTGGCGCGGCGCGAATCGCCGCTCATCGACATCGAGCCGAAGAAAGGGGGCGAGGTCAACGTTCTGGCCGAGGACATCGATCTCTTCGATCTTCGGTTCCTCGACCCGGTGACCGGGCTGTGGACCGAAACGTGGGACACCTCGCAGGCGACGGGCCAGCCCAATCGCTTACCGCTCGAGGTCAAGATCGTCCTCGTCTTGAAGGGCGGCCCCGACGGCAAGCCCATCACGTTCACGACCAAAGTGTCGATGCCCATGCAGCAGCCGGTCAGCTTCGCGGTGCCCAAATGAAGCCGCGCCGCCGCCAAAAGAGGGGGGTCGCCCTCGTGATGGTTCTCGGGGCCATCGCCATCATGACGGTGATGCTCACCGAGTTTCAAGACGAGGCCACCGGCGAGCTCTCGGCGGCGCTCGCCGATCGCGACGCGCTCAAGGCCGAATATTTGGCGAAGAGCGCGCTCAACTTGGGCCGCCTGCTCCTCGCCGCGGAGCCGACGGTGCGGCAGGGGCTCGGTCCGATCACGCTCCTCTTGGGATCGCCGCGGCAGATTCCCGTGTGGGAATTCTCCGATCGGATCCTCGGGGTGTTCAACGACAAAGAAGGGGGCGAGAACTTCGCCGCGCTCACGGGCACCGACATTTCGCAGGGCAAGAACCTCGGGATCGAGGGAGGGAGCTTCAAGCTCAACATCGTCGACGAAGACTCCAAGGTGAACGTCAACGTGGCGGCGCTCACCGGCAACTACTTCGCGCAGAACCGCGTGGCCTCTCAGCTCCTCGCGCTCACGGCGGGAGAGCAGTACGCGCCGCTCTTCGATCAGCGCGATCGCGATGACAACTTCAGCGATCGCGCGGCCATCTGCAGCGCCGTCATCGATTGGGCCGACGGCGACGAAAACATGAACCCCTGCGACCCGCGCAGCACCACGCCGTCTGCGCAGGCGAGCGAGGACGCGTCGTACCAGCTGCTGAAGAA
>DATEMX010000243.1:0-6275 GCA_035275365.1 Polyangiaceae bacterium
AGGCACCGATCGCGCGCGAACTGCGCGCATTCTTCCACGGCTTGCCCAGCGGGCAGGCCGAGCGCCGGGCACGAGGGCGCCTTGCGGCAACGTGCCTGTTCGATCTTGCGGCACGCGTCGGTGCCCGTGGCATCGGTTCCGCACGCCGCGAACGAGGTGGCCGAAAGGACGAAAGCGGTGATCGCGAAGAAGCGGCGCTGCCCGAGCATCACGAGTCGCTACCACGGTCGCGCAGGGGGAACCAAAAAGCTGCGAAACGGGTTTCCTTCGAGCGAAGCTTTCGAGGTAGACCGTGGTGGCGATCATGACCGCCGCGATGGTCCTCTCCGCCGGATTCGGGACGCGCCTTCGGCCGCTCACCGACGAGCTCGCCAAACCGCTCATGCCCGTCGGAGACCGCTCGATGATCGCTCACATCGTGCAGGCGTTGCGCGACGGGGGCGCCGGGCGGATCGTTGTCAATACGCACTATCGTTCAGATGATTTCATAAGGTGTGTCGAATGGTTGGGAATGAATATTAATGTGTTGCACGAGCGTGAAATCCTGGGGACGGCGGGCGGCATCGCCCACGCGGTTGGGGTGCTCGGCCCGGGCAGCATCGTCGTTTGGAATGGCGACATCTGGGCGAGCTCGTTGGACGTCGAGCGGCTCGTCCCGGCTCATCGAGCGAGCCACGCTTTGGCACTTTGGGTCGTAAGCCCTCGCCCGGCGGGAGAGGGAACGGTCGGCCTGGGCGCGAACGGCGCCGTCGTGCGTCTCCGCGGCGAGGTCTTCGGGACCGAAATGAACGGTGGCGACTTCATCGGCATTCAAGTGCTCGGCGAAGAGGCGCGAAGCAGGTTGCCGGAGCGCGGCTGCTTGGTGGCCGACGTTGCGCTGCCCATTCTCCGTGCGGGCGGCCAGATCGCCTCGTTTCGCTTCGACGGCGTCTGGCACGACGTCGGAGAGCCGGGGGCGCTCTTGTGCGCCAACCTCGAGTGGCTGAAACACCGGTCGCTCGGCTCCTGGGTGGCGCCCGACGCGAGCGTGGCCGAGGGCGTGGTGCTCGAGCGCTCGCTCGTCGGCAGCGGCGCACGCGTTCGCGGAGCGGGCGTGGTTCGGGAATGCGTCGTCCTGGCGGGTGCCGAATTGGCTGCGCCGGCCGAGCGCGTCATTCAAGGGAAAAAGGCCTCGATGGTTGTAACGGGATCGGTTCCTTCGGTCTTGAGTCCCCCTACGACTCCGACCTGACCGTTGGGTAGGAGCAGCGCCGTCGCGCCGATCCGGCGTTCGCGGAGAGCTCGCTCGGCGACGGTTGCGACGCCGCCGGTGACGGTCACCGAGAAAGCATGCGTCTCGCTGTCGGCCGACTCGCCCACGACCAAGACCTCGCCCGCCTTTTGGGCAAAAGCACGAGTGCGCCGAAGCGCGATCGGCATCTCGCCGACCGTCGTGGTCGCGCACGCGGTCGCGCACGAGGTGTCGAACGTCCGGACAGGCATCGCGGCCCCCGCTGCGTCGGACCCGCCTACGAGAATGGCCGTCGACCCCTCCAACGCTTCGACGGCGAGGCCGCTCGAACCGTCGGCCGCAAGCGCCACAGGTTCGAAGGCGTCTTCGCCGGCGTTCAGGACCTCTGCGCCAGCGCCCTCCGATCCGACGCTGCCTCCCACGACGAACAGCTTGCCGCCCACGACGGCCGCTGCCGCACCAAGGCGGGGTGCGGCCAAGAGCACGGTTCGAAAGTGTCCGTCGGTGTCGATCCGCACGACCTTGTTGGTGGGCGTACCGTCGGCCCGGGTGCCGCCGATCAAGAACTGGACGCGGCTCGGCAGCGCCACCGTGTCGCCGCCGGTCACTTCGGCGAACGAGAGGCCGTCGGGGGGGGCTGCCGCGTTCGTCTTGTTGGTCGTGAGGTCGAGCCACGTGGCACCTTCGCCGTCGACCACGAGGAGGCCGAGGCTCACCGCGACGAGGCTCTTCGGCGCGCGGGGGAGCGGCGCTTGCCCCTTCAAGGTCGTCCAATTGGCGACGTCGTAGAAATCGGGAAAAGCGGCGTTGCCGCTGGCGAGTGTGTCGCCTCCCGCCGCGATGAGGTACTGGTGTCCCGCCACGGCCACCGCTGCGTGTTGGTGTGCCCGCTCGAGGGTTCCCGGTGGACGTGACCAACCGCCGGTCCGTGCCAGGAAGATGGGAACGCGAACGCCCGCAATGTTGTTGATGAAGAACGGCACCGTCGCACCGTTCAAGACCACGGCGCCGCTCGCGTCGAAGGCGCGTGCTCCGAGGGCCGCGATGGTGCCTCTGGGGATGCTCGCCGGGTCGATGTCGAAGATCGAAGCGGGCGCACGGCCTTCGGCGAGCTTCGTGCGCTGTTCGCCTTGGGCCAGGTCGACGCGGACCGTTGCGGGCGCCGGCATGGCGGACCAAGCGTCGATTTCGTGACCCGTCAAGAGTTCAGCGCTGGCGGGAAGGGCCTCGTCGGTGCCGCAGCCGAGCGAAGCGGCGACGAGCAGTTGGGAGCCGAATCGGGCGAGGCGATGCTTGGTTTGCGACATGGCGCCTAAGATAGCGCCGCGCTGCAGATCCGCAGGCAAAACTTGGCGCGCCATGCCAAGCTCGCGCCCATGCCGCTGTCGGCACTCGTCGTCGATATCAAGGCCGATCCGGTTGCCGTCGCCTTGCGCCTCGCTGGTCGCCCCGGGTTTGCGTTTCTCCATGCCGCGCCCGGGACGAGCGCGCGGCCAAGCTTCCTCGCCGTCGACCCCGTCGAATCGTGCACCGATCTGTTGCCGGTCGAGCCGCTTCTTCCCGCCCTCGCGGCACGTGACACGCGCGCCGCGGTGCCACGGTGGATGGGCGCCGTCCCCTACGAATGCGCGCGGCAAGTCGAACGGCCGGCATGGACGCGGCGCCCCGACGAGCGCCCTGCTCCGCATCTCGTTCTACCCGTTTGGCGGCGCTACGGGGCGGTGGTCGAGATCGATCCCGCGCGGGGGCTCGTACGGGTGGTCGGCGACGACGTGGCCCGCGTGACGTCGCTCGGCCGGGAGCTCTCGGCGGCCTTGCCGTCTTCGCGGTTGCCCTTCCGCCTCGAGCCCCTCGATGACGACCCGCCGCAAGCGCACATGGAGCGCGTGCGCCGCGCTCAAGAGCTGATCGCGCGAGGGCACCTCTATCAAGTGAACCTCGCGCGTCGCCAGCGCTTCTCCATCGAGGGGCGCGTGCTGGATGGCTATCTCGCCCTCGCCGACGAAGCGCCTGCCCCATTCGGCGCGTGCATCGCGCTCGGTGAGGGGGGCGCGATGTGCGCGAGCTCGCCCGAGCTCTTTCTCGGGATCGACGCGCAGAGCAACCTCGTGACGGTCCCCATCAAGGGTACGAGGCCGCGCGGCCGCGACGCGATCGAGGACGCGAAGTTGGCGCGTGAGCTCGAGCAAAGTGTCAAGGAGCACGCGGAGCTCACGATGATCTTGGACGTGGAGCGCAACGATCTGGGGCGTGTGGCCGTACCGGGATCGGTGCGGCTCACGCGCGGGCCGGCGGTGCAAGCGCACCGCACCATCCACCACCGTTCAGCGGTCATCGCCGCGCGCCTCCTTCCCGCCAAGCGCCCTATCGACGCCGTGCGAGCCATGTTCCCGAGCGGCAGCGTGACCGGCGCTCCCAAGGTGCGGGCGATGGAGGTCATCGCGGAGCTCGAGCCGGCGCGCCGCGGCCTCTATACGGGCGCCTTCGGGTCGGTGGCACACGATGGATCGGTAACGTTGGCGATGGCCATCCGCGTCCTTTCCATGCGCGATCGCGAAGCACACTACTTCGCGGGTGGCGGCATCGTGGCCGACAGCGATCCCGAGGCCGAACTTGCCGAGACAGGTTGGAAGGGCACGCAGCTCGAGCGCCTCGTCACGCCGCGCGCCCCGTGAAGTATCCCGGAAACTTGGCCGCGCCCCTCGCTTTTGACGATATGTGGGTGCATGTCGTCACAGAAGGAGAGCGCATGATCAAAGAGGGGCTCCTCCGCAACCTCGATCAAATCCAGGAGACGGACGCTCGCCCGCGCGGTTCGCGCGTCGGTAGCCTCGCGCTCGCGTCGCTCGGCGCCGCCTGCGTGATCTTTGCGGTCATCGCGCAGTCGCGACGCAAGGTGGCACCGGCCGCGCGTCCGCCCGATCCGCTCGGCGATCTCGCGGCGCTTTCGACTGGCGCGCGGCCGGCCGACAGCTCGGACTTGGCGGGCAGAGACGTCACGTTTCCCTCCATCCTTTCGGACGACTCGCGCCCCACGACGGCGCTCGCCGCCGTGAGGGTGCAGGCGGGTCTGCCGCCCTCCGCGGGAACGTCGGCGGTCGCCCGCGCCGATCTGCAGAATTCGCCGCCGCCGGCGACCGATCGCTTGCCCGTGGTCCCGCTGCCCGCGAAGAACATCGTCGCGTCGTCACCCGTCGTCAATCGCCCCCGCGATGTCCTCACACAGATGGCCAAGGAGGCGTCGTCGGTGACGACGGCACCGGTCGACGAAGGGCGCGCGGGCGGCTATCAGCTCCAGACGAGTTCGTTCCGGAGCGAGGCCGAGGCCGGCGCTTTCGCGATGGCGCTGCGTCAACGCGGGCACCACGCCTACGTCGAGCTCGCGCAATTGCCGGAGCGTGGAGCGTGGTACCGCGTGCGGGTCGGTCCCTTCAAGACGCAGCGAGAAGCCGCCAGTTATCGAAGCGAGTTCGAGAAGAAGGAGCACCTGGTGCCCTTCATCGTCCTTCCGCCCAAGGACAAGCCGCGCTGAGCTCCTCGAATAGCTATTTGGTCTTGCGGCTGAGTTGCTGTTTGGCGGCCTGGGCGATGGGGCCGGTGACGTTCTTGCTCTTGGCGATCGTCTTGAGCTCGTGCTCGCGCAAGTAGGGCACCAGCCGCGCCGCGGTGGGGAAGGGGGTTCGCGGGTTTTGCACCAAGTTGACCTTCACTTGGTAGTTGCGCACCCAGTCCTTGTTGAGTGACACCGTACGCAACACCTCTTCGGAGACGACGCGGCTCGCGCTCACCCGCACGACTTCGGGCTCCTGAATGAGGGGGCTACGAATGGCCGCCGAAGCGACCAGGCGGTTGCTGTCGCGCATGAGGAGCATGCGTTCCGCGGCGCTGCCCAGCATGGCAATGCGGATTTTCTGGGCGATCGTCATCGTACCGATGCGGGCATAGAGCGGGAGAAACTTCTTGGCGACTTGCTCTTCGCCCTCGTCGGAGACCTCGTGGGTGTCCTCCGCCTCGGGGTTGAAGCCGAGCGCTTTGCCCTCTTCGAGCGTTTCGCGAAAGAGAATGTCGTCGGGCGTCGGCTCTTCGGTTGGCTCGCTGACGAGCTCCTGTCCGATAGCGATGGCGACCTCTTTGTAGGCGGGGATCCCGGTGAGCTCGAGTCGGTTTCGCACGGCAAGCTCGATGATGCGATCGGCCGTCGACATGCGCGTGGCCTTGTTCATGTACAGCCGCTCGATGATCGGGGGATGAGCGAGCATGCGCTGCTCGTTCACGGCAATGAGCTCGGCCACCATCTCGCTACACTTCGCCGCCGCTGTCTCCACCGTTTCGAGCGCGATGCGAGGCATGCCGAGCAGGCGTTCCATGACGGCGGCGTCGTTCGCGTAGGCCACGACGAGGCGGCCAATGACCATCGGTTCGAGATCGGCGCCGAGCGCGCCGTTCAGCACGGGCGGCGGAAGCTTCGCCAGCGTCTGCCGCGCGATCTCGGCGGCCGGTCCGTCGCCGTCGGCGAGTAGGACGACGACGACGAGGAGATCGGCCGGTTTGAGCCCGGGCACCACCGCCTTCGCCGCCATGGCCTTGAGCGGAGCGGGGCCTTGAGGGTCGAGGATCTTTTGCGCGGCCGGCGGCAGCTTGGTCAGGTCAATCGGCGAAATCATCGAGGTCATGGGTGCGGGCACGCGCGCGAACGCCGTGTGGAAGAGAGCGGTGGAATCGTTGGATGCGATGGGCGGGGTGCTCGTCGTTGCTGTGTGAGGGGACGCCGACTATCCTGCCCGTACCATAGCCCAAGGAGGCCCGTTCATGGGGATCGTCGACTTCGTCCGAGGTGGTGTCCAGGAGATGATGATTGCTCGTCCGGACGGGGCGAAGCACCTCATCGTCTACAAGCATCCCAACGGGAACATCCCCA
Source organism: Polyangiaceae bacterium (assembly GCA_035275365.1). GTDB lineage: Bacteria > Myxococcota_A > Polyangia > Polyangiales > Polyangiaceae > DASWDH01. Next base: position 6,150 of record DATEMX010000243.1, read on the forward strand.
CATATTCCCGCCTCACCATCGATCTCGACGAATGCGCGGTGTTCTTCAAGAGCGGGCAGCCTCCCACGGTGGGGGCGCTGCCGCCCGGCCGGTATCCGCTCTCCACCGAGAACATTCCCTTCCTCA
>DATEMX010000244.1:0-3262 GCA_035275365.1 Polyangiaceae bacterium
CAAAAAAGCAGTATGGAACCGCGTCTACAGTCGATGTTTGGAGCTCTCGGCAAGTGACGAACCGGCCACTTCGTCGTCCCTCGGTTCGACCTAGCCCCGTTGACCCCCTACCCCTTGCCCATCCCCCTGTGCCCCCGGCGGCACCTGCCAGAAGCGATGCGGCGAAGCGCGAATGGGGGCCTCGAACAGCCGGCGCCTTCATCGCCGTTCTCGGCGGTAGCGCCGCCATCGTCACGGCGGGGCACCTTCACTACCCCATTCAAGAATGGCTGTTTTGGCGATTGGCAACCTATGCCGCTGTCTGCGCCTTCTGGGCATTCGCCTGCCTGAGCGCCGGGCGATGGACGCTCGATCGGCTTCGCCTTACGGAACTCCCGTTCTTCGACCGAATGGCCGTGGCCTTCGCGTCGGGAATCGTCGTGTTCTTCTGGGGCATGTTTGCAGCCGGGCTCGCCGGCGCGCTCGCACCGTGGTTCGCGGTAATTTGGCCGGTCGTCTTGGCGGCGCTCGACGGGCGCCGGACGGTTCGCGCGCTCTACCGATCTTGGGTAAGGGCCATTCGACTGCCGCCCCGCCGATGGGGCGAGCTCGCCGCGACGGCATTCGGCCTCGCCGGGCTTGGCATGATCTACTTCACGATTCTCACGCCCGACAACCTGGGGTTCGACACGCGGTGGTACCATTTTCCGATCGCCGAACATTTCGTGGCAGCCGGCCGCATCGGTCCGTTTCAAGAAGGTTGGTATCTCGGCGCCTATCCCCACCTCGCCAGCGTCATCTACACATGGGCCTTCTTGCTCCCGATGACGACGCTGTTCGACCGCGTCGTCTTGGCAGCACACCTCGAGTTCGTATTTTTCCTGGCCACGCTCGCGAGCATTCCGTTGATGGTGCGAAGGCTAGTCGGCGCTCGCGTTCCGCGCGGCAGCTGGGGCGCGCTGTTTCTTTTTCCTTGTGTGTTCCTTTATGACGGCGGTTTGTTCGGCGCGGCGGACCACGTCCTCGCCTCGTTCGCCATCCCGGTGTATCTGTGCCTCGCACGGGCGGCGCGCCGAGCAACTCCCCGCCGATGCGCGGCGCTGGCCATCATGCTGTCGGGTGCTCTCCTCACCAAATATCAGGCCAGCTATCTCCTGCTCCCGGCGTCTGCGTTGCTCGCGGTCGCCGTTCTCTGGCGCCTGGCAACGAAGACCGCGGCGCGATTGGAAATTGCGGGCCCCGTGGTGGCCGTCGGCGTCGGTCTCGCGCTCACCGCGCCACATTGGCTCGCCAATTGGATCTGGTACGGCGATCCGCTCTACCCTCTTTTGCACGCGCACCTGTCGAGTCGGCCTTTCACCCCCGGCGCTCTCGGCAAGTTCGACACTTTCCTGGGAACTCACTTGTGGCGCCCCCATGGTGGCTTTGCAGAGAAGGCCGCCGCCACGGTGCGGACCTTGGTCACGTTCGCGTTCGAGCCACACGACTGGGCGACCTATCACGGCTCGACGCCCGTTTTCGGCGCGCTCTTCACCGTCGCGTCATTCGTTGCCTTGGCCCTCCCAAGGGCTCGCGCCATTCGGCAGAGCATTGCCATGACGTTGGCGGGCGTCGCCATCTGGTTTCTCACGTCGCATCAGGATCGCTATCTTCAATGCCTCTTGCCATGGATGGTCGCCGCGACAGTCGCCGTGGGTATCGAGGCATGGGGCCAGCTCCGCGCGCTTCGCCCCTTTCTGGCGCTGCCCGTTGGATTGCAGCTAGTGTGGGGGGGCGACGTCTACTTCATCCCCGCCAACGACGAATCGTACGAGGTCGATCGCCCGTCGCCCATCAAGGCTGCGATTGATCTCGTCTCGGCCGGCTATCGCGGCGAGAGGGCCGTTGCGCTTCACCCGTTTTCGGAATGGGAGCACATCGGAGCGTCGCTCCCGCGCGGGGCCAAAGCTCTCCTCCACGAGCGCTATCTTCACCTCGGCCTCGGAGCCATGTCGGTGAGCGACCTGCCCGGCTGGCAAGGCGGCATCAGCTACGACGACGTCTCCGCGCCGCACGAGATTTTCGGGTTGCTCACGGCCATGGGGGTCACCCATCTCGTGTGGGAGACGGGCGTGAGCCACGAACACGCGAGCGTCGCCAGCGATGTCGCGTTCTTCCATTTCGTCGACCGATTCGCAGAGGGGCACCAACGCGTCGGCAATTACACAATCGCACGAATGCCCGCCGTGCGGCCGCCTGCCCACGCTCCGAAATTCATTCAATACGAGTGCGGCCACCCCGAGGCACTCACTGCCGTCGAATCCGTCGTCAGCCCCCACGACTGCCCCGACGCGCCGCTCCGCGACGGGTTTCACCGTGTGGCCGTTCGAGGCACCTCGGAAATCTGGATCAAGAACTAGCTACTACCAACCACGACACCGGAGGGCGCCATTCGAGCAACTACCGAACGCCGGCGCGGCACGTCGGTTGCATTCCATCGTAGGACGGCGTCGGACCCTCGCCATTCCAGCGCTAAACTTGTCATGCTAAATTGCGAACGACCGCGTTGAACCTTCCCCACCCCAATACGCAACTTGGCTGGGGCCCTCCCGATCCACTACCCAACTTGGCATGGCGGAATACCAAGTTGGCCTTCGGCCGAAACCGGTATTCCCACGCAGACCTCCCCGCGCAGACGGGAGCGCTGTCCGACGTCGCGCGATGTGCGAACGCGTTCGGTCGGCCGTTTGGAACCTTTCCTTGCGTCGAACAGGTCATTACGAGCCAGCACAGCCTTATCACCTACGCCCATTCCAAAGCGCGACCGATCTCGCGCGAGGGGGACTCATGCGCACGACCAATTTTCAAACAAGGGCCGTCCTGGCGTTGACCTGCATCGTGCCTCTCGGCATCTTGGCGAGCTGCTCATCGGACGAGTCGACCGCCGTTCAGGCCCTCGGTAGCAACTGCTCCGACGGAGGCGCGGATGGGGCGGCGTGCCAGGCCCCTGATCGGGCCGGCGAGGAAGCGGCTCGCGCCATACGCGAGGGGCGCAACACCTTTCGCTACGACACATTCGGCGACGAGGCGTTCTGGACGGGCACGCTCCAACTCAATAGCGCCATCGAGGGCGCGGCTCACGGAGGCGTGGGAGCGGGCGTAACCCCCAAGGCCGCGCTGGGCATTGGACTCAAGGTCGACGCCGACGCATTGCCCCCGGCGCTCGCGGCCCAGATCGTGGCGGGCCAAGTCAATCTCGACGACCCCGCGACCACGATCGCCCTGCTCGGGCTCGACGCCGTGG